>JBOFGJ010000253.1:0-6977 GCA_051649065.1 Flavobacterium sp.
AGGTACAGTAGATAAACTTCCTAAGAAACTTCCGATAGGTGTTCTAGCAGCAGAAACAATAACTACCTTTTTACTCATAATTTATAGAATTAATTAAGTTTGATTTTTCAATATTTAAATATGACCTAAAGACAGGCCAATTAAGATGTGGGAAAATACATAAAATATCTTGATTTCGGATAATTAAAAGCGAAATAAAAAAATAATGTTTTTTTTATTTGAGTTTACTTGATTGACTATTAATAGGTTCGTTTTTTTACTGTGTTTTTTTGTAATTTTTTTATTGCAAAAGCTTGCATAGAACCAAAAGTAGTGCTAAGTTTGCATCCGCATTAGAGAAGTAATTATCTAAGCAACGGAGAGGTGCCGGAGTGGTAACGGAGCAGATTGCTAATCTGTCATCGGGTAACCGATGCCAGGGTTCGAGTCCCTGTCTCTCCGCTCTTTCGGGGTGTAGCGTAGCCCGGTCATCGCGCCTGCTTTGGGAGCAGGAGGTCGCAGGTTCGAATCCTGCCACCCCGACGAAAGAAAAACGATTACAGTTTTTTTGGAAGGGTCCAATAGCTCAGCTGGATAGAGCAACTGCCTTCTAAGCAGTAGGTCTCAGGTTCGAATCCTGATTGGATCACAAAAGCCTCAACGAAAGTTGGGGCTTTTTTGTGTTTAAATGTTAGTGTATTCGCTTTTAATTGAAATAATAGGATTATTAGCAAAGATATGGTGCTAGTGAATATCAACATAACTTAATGGCTAATCACTATGTACAAAAGGTGGTAGAGGTCCTAAAAGAAGTTGATAATTCTTATTATGAAGCACTTGCATGGAGTGGACTTGAAGGTACATCAGACTACAATAGATTAAGTTCAGATAAAAAACAACAATTAAAAATAACATTACAAAAATATTATGAAGATGAAAAAAACAAAACCAATTGTAAGTAAAAGCTTTATAAAAGTATCAATCCTTTTTTTTACTTTATTTACTTGTTTAATATCTTTTAGTCAAAAGAAAAATATTAATGATGTTATTTTAGTTGATGCAACACAACTTAAAATTGATCCAGATATTACAAAACCTATTGTATTCAATGAAGACACAAACGAATGGAGCATAGAACCTAATAAAAATGATATTTTTATTTTTAAGGTAATTAAAGAAACCAACTTAAAAAATATTCCTCGTGGATATAAAACTTTACCTCTTAATTCTTTTATTGATGACTCTATATCTAGATACGAGAAATTAAATGGAAAAAAACCAGAGCTCCCATATTTTGGTGGAACTCATATTGAAACTATGATTTACAAAAATTTATACTTAAAAATAAAAGATACGCAAGAACACTATTATAAAGTGTCAATAAAATACAACCATCAGATTTGGAATTAAAAACAATAAAGCCCCTTAATTGGGGCTTTGTTTGTTTTACTTCACCAACTTCCGATACTCAACCATCACTTCTTTATTAATAGCGCTATTCCTTTTAAGCATCCTTATTACCTCTTTTTCTTTCTCTTGCATCTTAGTAGGATCTAAAAGAGTATCACCAAACTTATCAGCAAGTAACACAGCTTTTTCTTTAGCGGTATTAGCATAATAATTCGTAAAGCTTCGATTAGATTTGTTGACTTTGTAAGATTTAGTTATTACGTTACTTGATTTCTCAATATTTTTTTTACTTGCGAACTCCCCATATCTTCTCTATTTTTGAGATTTAAACTACCACACTATGATTACAGCTATCCAAGATTGTGTATTGATCAATCAGAAGAATGTCTTTTATAAACACTTTACCCATACTGAACAGAGCCGTTATACGTTAGTTTTACTACACGACTCCTTAGGATGTGTGACATTATGGAGAGATTGGCCTGTGTTATTAGCGGAGCAACTTAACTGTGATGTTGTGGTTTATGATAGAGTAGGGTACGGACTATCTGATAAGATGACGACGACTGTACGTGGACGTGATTACTTAAAAGATGAAGCTGTATTCTTAAAATCGTTCTTAGAAGAACTAGAGTTAGATAAGGTAGCCTTGTTTGGACATAGTGATGGGGCTTCAATAGCGTTGTTATTTGCGGCGATGTATCCAGAGAATACATTGGCGGCAATAGCTGAAGCAGGCCATATATTCGTAGAACAAGTTACTTTAAATGGAGTGCGTTCTGCTAAGACAGCTTATGAGACTACAGACTTAGGAGAGCGTTTAGTGAAGTATCATGGTACTAAAGTAGATGATGTCGTAAAGGCGTGGGTGGACACATGGTTATCACCAACATTTGCTGATTGGACAGTAGAGCAAGAGATGGCAGGTATTACAGCTCCCTTGTTATTTATACAAGGTGATTTAGATGAATACGGTAGCTTGGATCAAGTAAATAAAACGATCCAAAAAGCTAAAGGTATTGCAGAGAAAGTAATCTTCCCTAATGTAGGTCATACCCCACATAAAGAGGTTAAAGAGCTGACTCTAGAAGCTATTGTGACATTCTTAAATAAGAATCTATAATCTATAATGCTTTTAGTTGTTCTATTTTATCGTAGAAAAGTTTTTCTATTCTAGGATCAGTATTGTTTAAGTAGGCAGCTTGAAGACTTCTTAGATATACATCTAAATCAGGTACTATACATCCCTCATCTAGATTAAAAGGTACAGGTAAATTCTTTGCTTTGATTGCTTCGATTGAAGAAGTAACGTATTGTTGTTTGTCCATAATAGAATTGAATAGGTAGAATGAAATATTCTAATGCAAATGTACATAGAAAAGCATAAAGGATAAAATGACATAGTTATAAATAAAGAAAGGTGTCTCTATCACAGAAACACCTCTCTTTATTTATATATTAAATTCCTTTAGTAGGAATCTCTATTTCATATACTCTATTATTCACCTTTAGGCTAGTGTTGATTAACCAAGGGTTATATAGTTTTAATAACTTATAATTAATCCCTTGTTCCTTGGCAAATAAAGCCAAATCAGCGATGTCATAATCAACAGTCACCTTTTTAGTAGGAACGATTGGGTACTTCTCAGAATCAGGCATATCAAATCCATATTGTACAGGATTACTCATAATCTCTTTTAACGCGATAATTCTAAATACATATCTAGAAGTCTCTTGGTTAAGATACAAGTCATAGTAGTCTGTTACATACTGACTATCCATAGCACGTGACATACCAGCCATACCTCTATTATAAGAGGCAGCAGCCATTGTCCAATTGCCGAAGCGGTTCTTTGCATTTTGGAAATATTTGCAGGCAGCCTCTGTTACTTTGATAAGATCATATCGTTCATCTACATATTCATCTATATATAGGTTGAAGTCTTTAGAAGTCCCTTTCATAAATTGCCAGAATCCACTTGCACCAGCAGGAGATACCGCATTAGCTAATCCACTTTCGATCACGCATAAGTACTTAAAATCATCAGGAATACCGTTCTTTTTTAAGATTGGTTCGATGATAGGGAAGTATCTATGTGCACGTTTTATAGTCGTGATAGTCGTTCCGTGAAGATTAGTGTTGATGATAAGTTCACGATCATATCGTTCTTTCACATCTATTTTGTCTAACGGCACTGTCTCACCAGCGAAGTTAGCAGATTTAGGTGTTGCGTGTGAGTGAAGAGCAGCATCATCTGCTGTCGAGTTAGTTAACGAGGTAGCGAATATAAAAGTAGAGGCTACAGCTAATACAGCAGTTAACGCTAGTACGGTTCTAAGAGTCTTTTTCATTGTTATTTTTTAATATGATCGTTTCTAAATTTGTATTAAACCACTTGTGTTTAATGATAATCATAGCGTGTGTTCCACCCTCTATTGTTATCGCTGATTTTATATTAGTTATCGGGAATATCTCATCCTTCGTCCCGTGTATGTGTATGACATTATCTAGAGGGGTATCTTGCTTCCATTTTAATACTTCTCTGATGCACCAGTCTAAGTATTGTTTATCTCTTAGCGGTAGGTACTTATCATAGAGCTCTAACCTTTTCATTGTATGTTGGGAAGCATTGCTTTTAATCCAACCCAAAACAGTGTTTACCATCGAAGTCGGAAGACATCTATAGATCCCAGTTTTATTGGCAAAACGAAATAGTTTAGGAAACTCCTTATTAGAACGTACACTTGATATAATAATTGTCTTTTTTACAGGAATTAATTTACTAATTTCTTGTGCGACTATTCCTCCAAAAGATACACCAATTAAAACAGGATTGTCGTGTTTTATTAACGGAATATATCTTTTAATATATTGATCTAAGCTTTCGGATTTATCAATGTCTAACCATTCTAAAAATATCAATTCAAACCTTGTAATATCGAGATGAAGGTGTTCAAATATTAGGCTTGTAGAGGACATACCTGGGAAAAAATAAATAGGTATTTTGCTCATTTTAAATATTTTAAAGTTAATTTGTGAGGTTATGACCGAAAAAATTCCGAACTTTGCTAAATATAGAGATTATAGTAAATCTAAACAAAAGAAATACTGCATATTTATTTTTGACCTTAAATCTGCAACTGCCATTTACTGTGAATAAATTCTACTTTACATAGCTTCAATAAATTCTAAAACCACACTACAGTGTGCTTTAGTTACTAATTTTGCTCTGTTTTGTTTAATTCATTCTCGTTTAAAGGTTAACTGCGGATTTAAGGCCTGACTCGTTTTCATTGAGTGACACACCTACTAAATTCGTTTTTATAAAGAGTCATTGCATAGTAAGGTAAGCACTAAAGATCGTGTTTGACTAGCTATGATGAGGTAATGTAGTTAGAAGTGAGTAGTATAATTAGACAGTATTTGTTCTTTTAGAATAAACTGTGTTTTACTGTAATTTGTTTTGTAATCATAAAACTTGGAGATATAATGGAAATTAAAGACAATGAGTTGCTACGTCAGTTCGAGTATGAAACTGAAAAAGGCTTGCTTAGTGTAGAGTATTCACTACAAGAAAGAAAGATTTTTCTAACAAAACTTACTGGATTAGAAGTCGCGTTACCTACGCAAGCATCTGATTTTATCAAGGGAATTCTAGAGATGGTACGAGAAAAGAAATTAAGAGTAGTACCTACACACCCAAAGATTGTTTCTTTCTTTAGAAAGAACCCTGTTTATAAAGAGATGTTACCTCCTGGTATTCGAATCTAAATAAACATAAGACAAACAACAAAACAAGGTATACTTAGTAGAACACTTATACTAAGTCAATAGAATATAACATAAAAAGCCTGCTTTGATACTCTCAAAGCAGGCTTTTTTATATTATTTGAAAGCACCGCCCAGATTGCAAATCCGCGCGAGCTGTACTACTAAGATTATTTGTCTTGCGAAGCAGCTTCGTTGTCGCAGGACAGAACTTAAGAAAACGCCTAATAGATGTTTTCTGTTGGCGTATAGTAATACACCCGTACTAGTGCGTGCTGAATAGACGGTGATGTGTTTTGTGTGATACGCAAAATGTTGCCTACTTAACTGAATAATCTAAAACAAAATAAGCCAACTAAATATTAGTTGGCTTATTCTATATTTATAAAGAAGTAATGCTATTAAATAAACTCTAATCTCACGATACCATCTTCATCTATCTTTGTTAACTTCACTGCGTGTAGTGTATTCACTAACGCTGGATCCCAAGGTGTTTTTACCTTCACATAGTTCTCTGTAAATCCGTGGATATATCCCTCTTTATTCTCACTTTCGAATAAGACTGTTTTCTCTTTACCGATTTGTGATTCGTAAAAGGCGCGACGTTTCTTTACAGAAAGACCTCTTAGCATCTTACTGCGTTTATTACGTACATTCATAGGTACTACTTCATCCATATCTACAGCCTCTGTATTATCACGCTCAGAGTAAGTAAATACGTGTAAGTAAGAGATGTCAAGTTCGTTAAGGAAGTTATATGTCTCTAAGAATTTCTCGTCAGATTCCCCAGGGAATCCCACGATAACGTCCACACCTACACAGCAGTCTGGCATCACCTCTCTGATCTTCTCTACACGCTCTACATATAGTTCACGTAGGTAACGACGCTTCATCTTCTTTAAGATGTCGTTACATCCTGACTGTAAAGGAATATGGAAGTGAGGGACGAACGTTCTACTTTTAGATACGAAGTCAATCGTCTCATTCTTCAGTAAGTTAGGTTCGATAGAAGAGATACGAAGTCTCTCTATTCCCTCTACTGTATCTAACGCTTGTACTAATTCTAAGAACGTGTGCTCGTGTTTTTTATTACCGAACTCTCCTTTACCATAGTCACCGATATTCACACCTGTTAATACAATCTCTTTGATATCTTGAGCAGATATTTCTTTTGCATTAAGCAGTACGTTTTCCATCGTGTCACTACGAGAGATACCACGTGCTAATGGGATAGTACAGTATGTACATTTATAATCACACCCATCCTGTACTTTAAGAAAAGCACGAGTACGGTCACCGATAGAGTAACTTCCTACATAGAAGTCTGCCTCTGATATTTCGCAAGAATGTACTTGTCCCATATCATTCTTAGACAAGTCATTGATGTAATCTGTTATTTTAAACTTCTCAGTCGCTCCTAATACTAAATCTACACCATCTACAGAAGCTAGTTCCTCCGGTTTTAATTGAGCATAACAACCCACTGCTGCTACGAAAGCTTTATCGTTTTTCTTCTGAGCCTTTTTAACTATTTGCTTAAACTGTTTGTCTGCATTTTCTGTTACAGAACACGTATTGATAACATAGATATCAGCTACTTCTTCAAAATCCACTCTATCAAATCCTTCTTCTGTAAAATTTCTAGCGATAGTGGAAGTTTCAGAGAAGTTAAGCTTACAACCTAATGTATAAAAAGCTACTTTTTTTCTATTTTCCATAATGATTACTTACTAAGTAGTAACTTTGAATTATATTTACTTTTTCAATATTGAAAAGGTTTGCAAATTTACGTACAAAAATCGGTTTGATGAAATCAATA
>JBOFGJ010000254.1:0-4096 GCA_051649065.1 Flavobacterium sp.
AGCTACGGAATGCAAGCAGTAATGAAACTTAGAGATGCAGGTATCCGTACAGAAATATACCCTGATAAAGCGAAAGTAGGTAAGCAATTCCAATTCGCTGATAAGAAAGGTATTCCTTATGCTGTATTAGTAGGATCTCAAGAAATGGCTGATCAGAAATATACACTAAAGGATTTGGCTTCAGGTGAACAGGCTGTATTATCACTAGATGAGTTAATAGAGAAACTAAAATAAAGAAGCATTAAGCTTGATTAATATAAGGTATGTGAGTAACTTCACATACCTTTTTTTATACCTATGAAGAAGAAACTAAGAACATTAACGGTTAATGAAGTCCTATTTTCGAATAAGGTGACATTACTCAGCTTTTAGTCCTTGTAATTTCGTAATTTTAAACTTTATTAAAGAAGAGTATAAAACAAACAAAAATAGATATGGCAAGTAAAAAATTAGGTAACAACCCAAAGATGATGATGTTTAGATTATTATTCGAAACCAAACCATCCATAGATTTGCAAGCAGTATTAACAGAATTGCACAAGGTGTTTCCTAATGTGACATTAGCTGAAGAGGCGAATGTGTTTACTTTTCCTGATTGTGAAGTAGAGTTTGAAGAAGGGATCGTACCTGCGCAGTGTGTGGTTATGCACGCTGAAGATGATAGTATCAAGAAGATAGATGGCAAGTATACAGAACAGAACTGGCATTGGGAAGAAGGTGCAGACGTTCTAGGGAAGTGTAACTATGAGATATTAGTAACTGATTTTTTAAGCCGTAGCCTTGAACCACGAGTGAGAATCGTCTTGATGCAGCAGATGTTATTTGCAATGGCAAAAGTATCAAAGCCAACCGTTATCGTTTCAGAGCATGGAGAGAAGTTAATCAATCCAGAAGTGTTTATGGCTGATTGTCTAGATCCTAACTATGTTGGTCTTGATTTAATGATTAACGTGCGTTTATATAATGTGGAGGAACCAGGACACGGAAATTTATTAATGGATACAGTAGGACTTCACGCTTTAGGTGTCTCAGACTTCCAATTCTTCTATGACGATGAAACTATTCTTAATGATGTAGCAAGTCGCCTATGGGATTACGCTTATTATCTAATGGAGGCAGGAGATGTAATAGAAGATGGGCACACGATAGAAGGACTAGAAGCAGGAAGCAAATGGCTATGCCAAAAACAGTTTGCGAGTTCACAGCCACGCCGTACTGTGATTAACTTGAAAGTAGAGTAGGGAGTACATATACATTTATATATACAATTAAACGAAGAGAAGTAATAGCTAATATAGTTGTTACTTCTTTTTTTGTGCTTATTTGATTGTAATTAAAAGAATGGATTTAGTCAAATATAATAGCAAGCTTATTGGCCTAATTTTATTAGAGAATTGCTAAGTTGATAAGGGATTGACATAAAATAGTATCAACTTTATTGTAATATGTGAAGTTGTAAATAAGGTAATTGTAATAGATAATTTTTATCATAAATAGTTTTTATGATAGTATAAAATCTATCGTTGGCGAGCGATTAATTTCAGATTAGAGGCGCAATATATTTGCCATGTAAAGAAATAGTCTAAACAACAAAAACAATTACACATGTTAAAACACACTATGATGGTGACAGTCTTAATGGCTTCATCTTTCCTTCAAGCCCAAGTATTAACTACTAATACAGGAAGTCCTGTAGGTAGTAACCAACATTCAAAAACGATAGGTAATAATGGACAAGTATTATTAGAAGACATCCATTTAATAGAGAAACTGGCAGCCTTCGATCGTGAGCGTATCCCAGAGCGTGTCGTACATGCTAGAGGAGCAGGAGCCTTCGGGGAGTTCGTCGCTAGCGCAGACTTTTCGGATGTGACTATGGCTGACTTCTTATCTCAGTCTGGTAAGACTACGCCTGTAGCAGTGCGCTTCTCTACAGTGACTCATCAGCAGGGTTCTCCTGAGACTTATAGAGATCCACGAGGATTCGCAGTGAAGTTTTATACAGAACAAGGCAACTATGATATCGTAGGGAATAATCTCCCAGTGTTCTTTATTAGAGATGCCATTAAGTTTCCAGATATGGTTCACGCATTTAAGCCATCACCTTTGACTAATGGGGCTTCTGATCCTAATCGTGTATTCGACTTTTTCTCTAATTTACCAGAATCTACACATATGTTCACTTGGTTATTCTCTGACTATGGTATCCCTGCTAATTATCGCCAAATGGAAGGGAATGGAGTACATGCCTATAAGTGGGTGAATGCAAGTGGAGAAGTGACTTATGTGAAGTATAAATGGGTTCCGAGACAGGTAGTAAAGAATTTGACGCAAGAAGAAGCTGATAAAATCCAGTCTACACAGATAGAACACGCTACACTTGATCTATATAACGCCATCGAGAGAAAGGACTATCCAGTGTGGGACTTATATGTACAGATGCTGAAGAAGGAGGATTTTGATGCGCTTGATTTTAACCCTGTTGACGTAACTAAAGTATGGCCTACAGAAGTAGCTAAGTTAGTAAAAGTAGGTACGATGACGCTTAATGCTAATCCGACTAACTACTTCCAACAAGTAGAACAGGCTGCCTTCGCACCATCGACTTTAGTTCCAGGGATAGAGCCCTCAGAAGACAAGTTGCTACAGGGGCGTTTATTCTCTTATGCAGATACACAGCGTCACCGCTTAACGGGTAACTTCCAACAGATACCAGTGAATGCGCCTAAGAATACTGTGACTACTTATAATAAAGACGGTTATATGTCCATGCGTACGCAGACAGGTGACGTGAACTATCAGCCTTCTACTAGTAAACCTGAAGTGGTGGATAATGCTAAGTTTAAATACTCTAAGTCTGAGTTTCTTAACACAATGAGTACTACACAGCACGTGATCGATAAAGAGAACAACTTTAAACAAGCAGGTGAGCTATACCGTTCGTTCTCTAAGTCAGAACAAGATAATCTGATCAAGAACTTAAGTGGTGCTTTAAAATCTGTGAAGAATAAAGTGATTACATATAAGATGATAGCGCATTTTTACCAAGCTGATGTTGAGTACGGAACACGCCTTCTAAAAGCTGTCAATGTAAAACTTGAGGAAATAAAACCTTATTTGTCTAAATAATAACACAAGGTGTAACATAGACGCATTCGTCTTGCCTATACTGAAGAACTGAAATTTATAGCAACTCCATAATATAGATAACCCCACATAATCTATGCTTAGATATCAACTGCTGAATAGGACAACAAGAATTAAATTGAAATAAAGTGAACTGTCTTTTATATTATAGTGTTTTTACTTAATGTTCACTTTGCTTTTCTCTTATTTACAATAGAATGAATTATGTGATTAGACTCATCTTGATTAAGTCTATGTTACACCTTTATTAATACAATAAAACCATGAAAAACTATATCACTTGTTTAATAATTATGCTCAACATTCAATTTGGTTTTGCACAAGATATATTTTCTGCCGCAAGAGAAAATAGCATTCCTCTGGCTAAGGAATTAATCAGTCAAAAGGTTGATTTAAATCAAGTTAATAACCGTTCGTTTACCCCACTTATATTAGCTGTGTATAATGACAGTCAGGAAGTAGTTCAGTTACTACTAGAGGCTGGTGTGGAGGTAGATAAGGCGGATGCTATGGGGAATACTGCTTTAATAGGAGCTGTGTTTAAGAAGAATTTGACTTTAGTAAAACTGCTGTTAAAGAATGGAGCTCAAGTAAATAAACCCAATCAAACAAAGGCAACTCCTCTGATATTCGCTGCTACTTTTGGCAGTGCCGATATCGTTAAAGAATTAGTAAATGCGGGAGCAGATAAGTCGTTAAAAGACAATAGTGGCAAAACTGCCCTTGATCATGCCGTACTCCAAGAGAACAAAGAAATGATTTCGTTATTAGTACAATAATGCCTTAATTATAGTTGATTGCCTTTGTATTAAGTCTCTTGCGGATAATTACTTTTATACCAATAGTTTTTAGGTACTTTCTAATCTTACATTAGAATAGTAAAATACTGTCAAAGTAGTTGTCCACATTTTGTTTTTAATTGTATTTTTGCTCCTAGAAGTAGAAGTAT
>JBOFGJ010000255.1:0-4600 GCA_051649065.1 Flavobacterium sp.
TTAGACGTTTTCTTAGTTTGACTAAATACGCTAACACATCCAATCAAAAAACAGATACTGATATAATAAAATACTTTGTTGTTCATCTTCATAACTCATATATTATTTTTAACCCAAAATACGCAATAGACATACAAACAAAAAGTAATTATACAAAATAGGTCTGAATTAGTGATACAAACATACAATAGTATGATTTTATAGCTAATGAAGGAGCTATGAAATAGAATTGCTTTGTAGTATTTGGCTAATGCGTATTTGGGTTTAAGTCTAACCACTAATATATAGTATAAACGGCAAAAAAAGATATTCCATGTCTTTGTTTATTTGTTTTTATTCAAAAAACACACATTACTAACAATATCTCTGTCCTTTATAACCAAAAAAAGGCTGTCGATTGACAACCCTCTTATTATATTTCAGAAATAGTATTCACACTTCTTTTCCTTGTATCACTTATTTAATAAAAAGACCTAAGCAACATAATTATTCATTAAAAAGAGAGTATTTGATACTACATTTTCTTAATAGAATAAATAAACTCTAGGACCAAAAATACATTAACTAACAAAATAGCACTTTAAAACATCATTCCCTAACAAAAAACACCTCTTCACTATTAAAATAAGAATTAAAAAACAAAATAAACTAATTTTAACAATTTATAATTAAAATCATTTAAAATGAATTCATTTAATTACATTCGATTTTTAGCTTATTTTCCAATTACAGGAATAATTGGAATACATAGAAAAGTATTATGGAATAATAGTATATTCTTCGGTAGAATATTTTTATTTCTGTTCGGTCTTATCTATACTACTTTTAATCCCGAAAGCAACTTTCTAAAATATGTTTGTTTATTTTTAATTGCATCCTGGATATATGATGTAATAAATATTAGAAAAATATACGATAATACAATAGCAGAAATAGATAAAACAGTTGATGAAATTATTACTTATGGCATTAATGGTGAATATGGAAAAATGACTAGGAAACTTTTCTATAAAGGAAAAACGAACGTTTATATTAATCGATTACTACAAAGTGATAAATCCTTAGAATTTCTAAGCAAATTTAGCATTAATGAAGAAGAAATAAATTATGTCCGTCAAATAATCGCTAAGAGGGATGTCGATACTGCTATAACTTTTATAACCCAAAAAATAGGTACTAGTATCTTCTCATAACCAAAAAAAGGCTGTCGATTGACAGCCTTTGGATTAAAGAGTTGAAGTAAATTGAGTTCTTCTTTTTTTAGTTTTACCTAATTTAAACGAGTAATGTATCTCCTTTTTTAGGCGTTAGCTGTAATATTGTCAATAATTAACCTATCAAAAAGCATTTCCCCAAAGTACCTTATATTGAGTTTATAGATAAATTCATCTAAGTAAACTTGAAGGTGTTTTCGCTTTATCTTATGGTAATTCCCAAGGAAATTTCTTTTAGCATTACTGATTGCTATATGTACCTATTTTAAAGTTCCATTGGTTGTTTTTTTTAGAGGATTTTCCTGAGATGTGTATCTCAACAAAATCTGAAATATCAACATAAGAAGTGCTCTTATCAGTGACTTTCCATTTTTCTCTTAATCCTCTTTACTTCCATCATCTGCCATTCTCACAATCTTAGGAGTGAACATCGCTACTACATCAACTAACTCGCCCTGAGCAGCCATCACCTGATGAATATCTTTATACGCCATCGGTGCTTCATCCTTACCTGCCCCAATCAATTGTACTCCACAGTCTGCTAAGACCGCTTTAATATCTTCAGACTTCAGTTTTTTAATCGCTTGTGTTCTACTCATTTGTCGTCCAGCACCATGCGAAGCAGAGTTTAAAGCCTCCTCTTCCCCTTTACCTCTCACTAAGAATCCTGGCGCTGTCATAGAGCCTGGTATAATCCCCATAACACCTTTACTTGCAGGAGTAGCTCCTTTACGGTGTACGATAACCTCTCTACCTTGGTACATCTCTTTCCACGCAAAGTTATGGTGATTCTCTATCTTAGCTAATACCTCAGCACCGATAGCTTTAGTCAACTTATCGTGAATCACTTGATGACATGCAGAAGCATAGTCACCAGCCAAGTTCATCATCGTCCAGTACTCTTGTCCTGCTTCCGAATTTAGATCTAAATAAGCCAAGTTCTTTGCTTCATAAGGTAGCTTACAGATATCCTTAGCAATCTGCGTATATCTACCTGCTATAGTAGCTCCCATCCCTCGAGATCCCGAGTGAGTTAATAGCGCTAAGTAAGTTCCCTTATCTATGTTCAACACCTCATCACGCTCCATAAATTCCATCAATCCCCATTCTACAAAGTGGTTACCCCCTCCTGAAGAACCCAATTGTTCCCAAGCCTTATCTTGCAAGTTCTTAATAAAAGGATTCAGATTAAACTCTCCTCTATCTAAGATATCGTGTTGTGCTTTATATTGTCCATGAAATCCGTGTCCTGCACCGAACTTAGTCTGTTTAACCAACTGCTCTCTTAGCAAGTCCTCCATCCCATAGAACTCCACTCCTTTAATATCAAAAACAGACAACGCCATTCTACATCCTATATCCACACCTACTCCATAAGGTATCACAGCATTATCTGTCGCTAATACTCCGCCGATAGGTAGCCCATATCCTTGGTGTGCATCGGGCATTAAAGCCCCTGCTACAGCTACAGGCAACTTTACAGCAGTTCGCATCTGTGCGATAGCTCCTTCTTCGATATGCTGTGCGCCGTAGATGCTATACTCAACGGCTTCTTCTCTTAGTGGAATAACTTCCTCCTCTTCGCGCTGTCCCACTCCTTCAATAATAGCAGTAGCCAACTTTCCAAAAACCTTATGGTTTATATAATCCTCTGCATTAGCTAGCACAGCTTTATAATGTGCTAACATCTCAACCTTCGTATAACCTGTTCTCTTCTTATTCGCCTTTAAAGCAATCCCTAACAATTCTGTATGTGGGTACCCTAAAGCCAATAAATCGTTCCCATTAATAGGTGTATTCTCTTTCATCTTTTTCTTTGTTATAAAATTAAAAGGTGAAAAGGTTATGAAGTCTGAGTTGTTCACTCATCACTGATTACTAATCACCTATTAGTTACTAAAATATTTTATATAAGCTGTATTGTGATACTCTTCCCTTACCTCATAAGGAATAAGTATCTTAGCTTGTTTACTTGTTTTATCTATTGTTGTTACTCCTTTTGTTGTTAAGAATAACAGCTGGCCATCTTTTGTTTCTTCTATATTTGTCAGTGGTTTAAACTCCTCCGTAATAGGATAAGTTGCTAACTCCTTTCCCTCAAAGTCTATCACGAAGATCTTCTTTGCTGTATAGCCTATAAGGCTTTCTCCTGACTGATGCCAATTCACAATCTCCTCTGGAGAACTATACGTCCATCGCTCTTCTCCTGTTTTAGCATTCAATCCTATCAAAGCTTGTACATCACTATCTGCTTTGCGCACATTGACTACATAGGTCTTGCCATATAATACTGTATTACTCTCAAAACTGGTTGCTAACCTAGGATACTCCTTAGACTGATATCTCCAAGTATAAATAGATAGGTTATCCTTAAAATTGTTCTTCGGGTCCATAATATCATCATTATCTCCCTTTACATTTCCGTCTTTATTAAATGGAATAGCATAGAACTTACCATCTTCTTCTCCGAAGTATAATGTCTCTCCATCACTGCGCATCTGTGTGTACAATGGACTATCAAAAGTATTCTCATCATACATTCCATAGCTTGTAGGTGTGCCACGAAGTGAATACTTGTTTAAATAAATAGCAGAGTTAACGAACACGTTCTCTTGGCAAAGTACAGGTTGATACATATTAAACTTTGTCTCTATCCCTTCCGTTTGAAATTCAGTACCATCTGCTTTGTTTAGTATAACGAAGTACGGATAACTTCCTCCACCTGTTGTCACGGTATACACCTTATCTTGATATTGTAAAGGCTGCCCCATAAAGTACGGCTCACTACCTGCTTCTGTTTCAAAGCCACCTGATGCATCTACTGCCACATCCATCATCCCTATTTGCCCTGCTTCATACACCCACTTTTCTTTACCAGTTAGGATATCTAAAGCGACAAACTTTCCACTCTCAAAAGGCATATATAACGTAGTCTCATCAAAGTCAAACTTATTTCTGTTTCCAGCTTCATCTTGAGCAGAAGTATATTCCCACACTACTTTTTTATTGTCTAAGTCAAAGTTGATGACCTTGCCATTTGTACTGAATACTACAGTCTGATTAGGTACTTTAACTTCTACACCTTGTGTTTGCTTATTCTGACACCCAAAAAAGGCAAATAGGGCTGTAAGTGATACTAAGAGTTTTTTCATTGTGTTTTATTGTTTTTAAACTGATCACAAAGATATTCTTTTTCACAATTCACTAAATAGTGAATTAACTCACTTATCTAATAAAATCCTCTTATCTTTATCTCTCTAAATCTTAGAATGAATGAAAGAACCTCGACTATATGTTGACTTCAATGAAATGATAGAGTTTAACATAGTACTACTATCCAAAACTGATTATAAAACCGATTCCTTAGGCAATTCTATTTATCTACA
>JBOFGJ010000256.1:0-1777 GCA_051649065.1 Flavobacterium sp.
ATATGTCTGGAGCTGTAAATGGTTCAGCTTTCTTAGTGCGTGGAGCCGCTTCTGCAGCGCAGAGTATTAAACCATTCTATGAATTTGAAGTAAATGGTAGAATAGAAAAAGATAGAGTATATACCTTAGATATCTACTCTTATGTAACTTACCATGACAAAGATTATATGTTGATGGATGTAGTGGATAAGCAAACAGGACATATCTATGCTTCTGTACCATTAAAATATCCAGGACCAGGTTTACCAGAAGGGGCTTCTCCAGAAGGATTTAGTTTAGGCTGGGTACCATTAACTGCTAGTTTTACTTTTGCAGATGCAGAGTGTGTGGATGTTTTAGGAAGAGAAGTTAAAATTGCTATTCGAGGTAGTCAAGACAGAGCTTTAGACACAGGAAAAGGATTTGGACATACATTAATTGACAATATTACCTTCTCTAAACGTACAGCGAATCCGAGTTGTGGAATCCATGTATCTAATATTACGTGTGCAGATGAGTGCTACCAAGATGTAGTAGGTAAAGGATTTGGATGGTTCCATAGTGCAGGAGCTAGACCTGAAGGAAGTAATGTAGTAGAAAAGTTTGAACAACCAGCTACTGATGGAGGTTTTGTCGTAGATATTTACCGTCTAGACAATTCTTTTAATATGATTATCAATGGAGTGCCATTGTATAAAGAAGAGTTGGAGTTTGAAACGGGACATGCCAACCGAAATGTGCGTTTTAAATTAGATGGGAAGCGATTTGGAGAGACGGGTACTAGTGCTATTTGGAATGTAAATAAACATCCAAATGGAGTTGAATCAGATATTTCAAATTTAGATTTAGAAGATCGATTGAACAACCCTACGCCTGTTATTCGCGTAAGTATTGATAAATGGGGAAATGTGGCATTATGGGGTAAAAGAACGACAGATGCTGCATTAGAAGAATTAGAAGTCTATGATCGAGATAATGGAAATGTAGCAGTACCGTTGCAAGTGGTACACTGGATTTCTGAGGGAACTGGTATGGCAGTAAACAAAGTAGATGTTACCCAAAACGTAATCGGGCAAACGATGATGTACGGTTTTGGATATGGTCAACAACAAAAAGAATGTGAAACATGTACAATCGAGAAAGATGGAATCTTTGTAGATGAGAGCAAGAATGGTTTTGCTGAAGTAGGGGAAACGATTACTTATACATTCAAGGTGAAGAATGCTGGAGACATGGATATTTATGATATTGATATTAACGATCCGTTATTTGGTTTTCATATTAAGTTAGATGAAACGACACATCAACCTACACAAGTGGGAGTGACGTTACAAGGAGACAAGAACAATGATGGAGTTTTAAACAGAAATGAAACTTGGACATTTACGGTTTCTTATCAAGTAACACAAGATGATATTTATGTAACTCAAGGGGTATATAACCGTGCAACGGTTACAGGAGTTGGTAAATTACCTAGATCAATACGTGATGTAAAAGAGTTGTCAACTGACCCTACTCCTTATAAAGAAGGAGATAAGGGATGGGATTCAAATAAACCTTTCCACACTTACGTACCTTTAGAAGGAAGTGGATTGTTAATCACGAATCCAATGATTTATCAAAAAATGCAATAATAAAATCTAAAATACTTTGTTAGTGCTTGCGCTAACAAAGTATTTAAAAAACTGAAAACTATGCAATCAAGAAAATTATATAAATCAGTTGCTTTACTAGGTCTAGCATTGCCAGCTACTACAGCAGTAGCACAGCAAGCTAAGAAAGACCAAGTAATGGTAAA
>JBOFGJ010000257.1:0-1016 GCA_051649065.1 Flavobacterium sp.
ATTTTTAAGGTTTTTAGTATTATTACAAACTCTATAATAAAACACATAAATTACTATAAACAAAAGACTTAATCTGTTTGATTAATGTTACTAATCCTATAATTATACCACTTTAGAATCAACACATTCTTGAATAATGTAACTACAGTATCCTTCCCTAATTCTTTTTACTTCAAAAAAAGACAACTCATTTTTTCTAAAAATCCACTTACTTCTCTCAAAAACTCCCTTATTCTAAACAACTTTCAACCTATTTTTTTCAAAAAAGCCTTGTTTACCTCTTATTTTGAGACAAAAAATAAAAAAACAACCTTAACTTTTTTATTTACAAAACATTATAAACAACTTAATTACAGCTAATTACCAAAACAAACACTAATCTTACTGAATATCACTCCCCTTCTAAGTGCTTATAAACAGTGACTTCAATGAAGATTCTTGGACAATTCATGGACAATACTCCGAGATTAGTTGAGTAGAAAGGCATTTTGTCGAACAATTGTCCTTTTATTGATATCTTATTGTCCTATAAACTAGTTTGAGCAGCGCATCTGTTTGTTCTGATTAAATAACACTAAAAAACCGAAGGATTTAGCAGAACATAAGTATGCGTTAAATATATCTTCCTTAACGTTTTCTTTATATTAACCTAGTACTATGGTAATTCACGCGAGATATCTCCTAAAATTAGTACAGTATATTATGGGTAACACACCACTTATTTAAACCCAGTATAAACAAACCTTTACTTCCCTTTGTTTTTGAGATGTTTTGTAAATTGTAGCGTAATAAAAGAGATTAATATTATGTTACCATTACAATATCAAAAGTTTCAAAATGAACTAGCTAATCACATCGATATCAATAGGATTATCACCAATCCGATACAGTTATTAGCGTATGGTACTGATGCAAGTTTTTATACCTTAGTTCCTAAAATAGTTGTTCAAGTACACAATCACGAAGAGGCAGTAGCTACATTGCAGACTGCAACTAGGCACAATATAGCAGTGACG
>JBOFGJ010000258.1:0-2494 GCA_051649065.1 Flavobacterium sp.
AAGAACATAAATGCTCAAATAAAATATTTTCAAGTTAAGCTATCCTATTTAACTGACTCGTCCAACAAAAATTTAGTAGGTTTCTATGAACGTGAAATTATGGAACACAAAAACCTGCTTTATCGCCTGCAACAACGCAAAGATGATAATGGTCAAATATTCGAAAGTACTAGGTATTAACTATGTATACTGAAAAAGAAATAAATAACGCTATTAAGTTACTCAAAAAAAATGGGGCATTTACAGTTCAGAAACTAGCCGAGCATCTAGGAGTATCAAGAACATATCTCTACGATAATTTTGGTGGCCTATTACCAAATAAAGGTACTGAAACAGAAAAAAAGATTATTGATGCAATAATAAAATTAAAATCAATTACATCTAGAAACAATTTTAAAATAACTGAAGTTGCTAATTTAGCAGGTTTGACAAGGCAATCTATATCAAAAAATTATAGCCATCTTATTCCAATTATAAAAGGTGATGAACCACTACCTGAAATAAATGATGCAGTTTTGCTTTTAGAAAGTAAAGTACAAGAATTACATTATCAGATCGAAATTTTAAAGGAAAATCATAATAACAAAGTTAATGAAATAAGAAACAGCACCTTTTCACAGTTTATGATAAAAGATCTTGATCATATGAAAGGTCAAGATTTAAGAGCCAATATAATTGAACTTCAGTATAAGAATGATGAATATGTAAAAATTAATAGAGATTTACTTAAAGACATATCTCTACTCAGGACAGAGCATTCAAATTTATTGTCCAAATGTGCTAAAAACTCTACTGGATGCGAAATTATTGCAACAATAGAACCCGACTATAGTTCTATAAATTCTTCTTTGAGCCATGATTTAATGATGGACTTATTTTTTAAAGAAGAAAGAAAAAATATAGATATCGCCATACCAGTGTGTAATGCTTCTAAACCAGATGATATTATATTTTTTCAGTCATTTCTTTGTGATTATCCCAAAGAAATCAATCTTCCAACAGAAGGTAGAATTGTTGTAATAAAAAGCAATTTTCCTCTAAAGAGTTTATTTGAAAGGATAGTCAAAGAAATTCATTCCAATAACATTCATGCAGTATCCATCAAGCCTGAAAGCCTAAGCCAAATTGAGTATGGATGTAGAAAAAAATATAAGCAGTTAAATAACAAGGACTTTTTAGCAAAGTATTACGACCTAATCACATATCCGACATTAAATGATGGGTTTAGATCCATCACTACTATTAAACCAACAGATCAATTATCGGTGGTCATTTAAATGATTTTGCAAAGGATGTTGATAAACTATAGTTATGAGTATAGGAATATAAGCCATCATGTATTATATGCCCAATTTAAAGGCGAATCAGTACTTCTTAGCGCTGTAAACCTTTTTTTGTATGAACGGTGTACCTCTAGTATTAAGACTAGCGATAGATATTCGCAATTACTTTTAAGATTCTTCAAATTTTTGATTTTTAGCAGTAAAAAGGATGATATAATAGATACTAATTTTTGGCGATTAGCCACCACATCTGATATTAAGGCATGGCAAAGTTTTCAAGTAAAAAATAGAGATGGCAATAATAAAACAAAACCTAAAGACGATACGATATATTATAACGCCTCAATTGTTTTTGATTTTTATGTTTGGGCAAAAAATAAGGGATTTCCGACAATAATAATGTCTAGCTCAAAGAATTGGGTGTTTAATTATAGGAACGAAAGTAGGCTTTTAAAATGTAAAAACATGCTATCAGGTAGCTCACCTGATACCGGGAATATTGATATAGGGAAATCAAGGAGTCGTCGCAGAAATAATAACAAATACTCCCGTATCACTATCATGAAGAATGAGGATATTAGACTGCTAATGAGCTCATTTGACGATAAAGTTTATCCGTCTATTTTAATGCTAGCACTCGCTACAGGATTGAGATCAAGCGGTTGCTGTGACTTTCCTTACATTGGATACGGAGTAAACAATCATATTAGAGTTTTTCCAGATATAGAAAATACAATCAGAAATACCGATGGCACTATACCTAAAACGTTCTCTTATACTGTAGAGGAGAAAGGTTCAAAAGTGAGAACTATACAGGTTAATCTAGCCGCTTGGAAAGCAATTTGCGAATTTTATTATCCCTTGTATCTAGAAAGACGAAAGTTATTTATAAAGAAATACCCTAATTTTGTTCATGATAACTATTTTTTCCTGACGTCAAATGGGGAGCCAGTTACTGCAAAAAAAATTGCAGATGCTACTACTTATATAAAAAGAAAACCAGCATTGAAAGGTTTTAGTTGGAGTTTTCGAAACAGTCGTGATTGGTATGCAACAAATTTTGTATTGAAACAACCCCGATTTCAGATAATAAGTGCGACATTCATGGAAAGGTGTAGAAGAGGAGGCCAACTGCTAAAAGTGGTACGCTCTTCTCGTCAAAGAAACAAGCAGTACTACCATGAATTATCAGCAGTTGACCGAGGGCAGAA
>JBOFGJ010000259.1:0-2372 GCA_051649065.1 Flavobacterium sp.
ATTTACTCGCCTGTGTAACTTCTGTTGGAAGATCATTCACATCAGAGAGCGTATGTACAGATAATCTGTTATCCCCTACCCTCACAGCATCAGCACTTATGGCGATATCTTGAAGGCTTCCTCTACTTGTTTTACTTAAAGTTAGATACTGTTCTAATAGTCCGCTTTTATCTTCCGAACCAATGATCTCTTCTTCTGAGAGTTTACTTAAAAAAATAAGTCCACTGTCATTTACAATCTTTTGCATTTGAGCCGTAGCCTCTATAAAGTTTGCAATCGTGTCCTTATCCCTAATCTGTTTAGGGATAAGCTCACCTCTTGTTAGTGAAGAGAAATTGCTTTGACTTTTGATTCTCTCTTTAGTTGTCTTAGTCACAAACAAATAACAACTGTGGTTTAAAAAAGGTCGCTCGTTAAAATGTCTTTCGAAACTTCTGCTTAAATAACTTTGCTCCTGATCTGTAAAATCCGCCTGGTAATTCTCTTTTATAAACCAATCTTGTTTATGTACCACAGTAAACTCAGGCAGCGTCTTTACAGCCTTAAACCAAACCGAGTGCATAATCTCATACTCTTTATCTGAAATAGTAAATATCTCAGGTAAGATGACTTTATAACAAACCGTGATATCTCCTTGCTTAGAGACAATACAATTGTTCTCCACAGATAGAATGGGAAACATTCTTTCAAGGGTATTTGCTTTAGCTGTATTTCTCATAGTTTCTAAGTTTTAAGTTAGTATGATTGTAATACCCCTTGATGTCCTGTCTTGAGATGATGTACTTTGGAAAGTACTTTCTTGCTTGAAGTTTCATAAGTCCATACTGACCGTATTTCTTGTTCATTGAAAATACTTTGTAAATCAGATAACCTGATAATCCAATACCCAAGCTCAAACAAATAAGATTGTTTACCCCTGCCATATACATAACCATTATAACAATAAGGTCAGCCAAGAGTCCGCCTGCGAAATAAAATAGGTACTGCGCTTTGAGTCCTTTAAATTCAACAGTAGATCCGATTCCTTTATTGATGCTATATTTTTTCATACTGTATCTCTTTTAAAGGAAAAATGAACGAAGGATTGTAGCTGCTACAATTAAGAAGATACAAGCTCCAAACCAGCTTGCAGCTGTCTTGCTTGTATCGGGATCACCACTAGAGAATTTGTTGTAAACCTTTACTCCTCCAATAAGACCAACCACCGCTCCAATAGCGTAGATAAGTTTTGTGGCTGGATCAAAATAAGAAGTAACCATTTGAGTAGCTTCAGTGATACCAGCTACTCCATTGCCTTGGGCTAAAAGTGGTAAACTACTTAGTACAACAAGTAGTAATAATAGCCTTTGTTTGATAGTTTGTGTTTTCATAAGAATGACATTTATAGATTACGGTAAAAGGCGCTCTGCCTTATTCCTTTGGTAAATATCTTTTGAAAACAGGCTGAAGAATTGATTGTGGAAGTTTAGGGTTGTTCTTGGCGATATGGTGTAATTAGAAAAGGTGTTAAGTAATAATACCTAACACCTTTATGGTTTACTTTCATACAAAATCACTGATATCAAAGTCTTGACTATCTACCTGTTCTTGCTTTTTTGGTGATTTTACGTTTAGTGATTGATCTAATAACGCGGCTATTGCCTTGGCTGAATTAGGCATCGCTTGCTCAAGTAATTCAAGAAGCTCAGAACCTTCAAGCTTTTTAGCTGTCTCTATAGTCGTTTCATCAATTAGCTCCTGTTTAACTGAGCTCACAAATCTACTAAGCTCTTCTTGGTTGACTCTTTGGGTAAAATCACTATCCAAAGGCTCCATATTAGTAACTAACTCTTTTTCTTCCTCTTGTAGATTAATCTCTTTCTGAGTTTGTAGAGATTGCTTAAGGATAACAGGTTTACTCTCTCCCATAACGCTTACACGGACGTCTTGCTTAAAGGGTCGCTCTTCTGCTGTTGCTTGGTTTTCTTTTTTTAAGAGTGGTCTTTTATCTAATAACAGCAAAGCAATAACAATAACAAGACTGATTATTATTACAATTTCCATGGGTTAAAAGATAGGTTTATACTTCTGGTTAAACTCTTCTACAATCGTTTGTGAAAACTCTTCAAAGTGGTTAGCTAACAGATTGTCTAAATATGCATAAATTGAGACCTTATCCTCGCCTATTACCTGAATAATACGAGTAAGCTTTTCATGAAACTCTGGTCGGATATAAACTGATTTACCATCTCGCGTCTTAGTTGATACTTCTTTTAAAAAAGTCTCTACATAATTCTCTTTACTCTCTGTACCTTGTACTGGAGCAGATTTTCTAAAGTGTTTAAATTTTCTCATTATAAAATTGGTTTGAATTTATTATTAAAATATTGGGT
>JBOFGJ010000260.1:0-4649 GCA_051649065.1 Flavobacterium sp.
ACTATTAGAGCGCGCTCCAGGAGTGTCTGTAGAAGATATTATTAAAGCAACAGAAGTAACATTAATTATCGAGGGTGATATACCAGAGATGAATATATAAAAATGCAAAAAAGACTCTTCGGAGTCTTTTTTTATGGGTATCAGTGATGTAAGATCTGTGTTAAACCCAGATTAAGCATTAGCCAAATACTGCAAAGCATTTCTACTTCATATCTCTTTCATTTCTTCTTAAACCATACTACAGTATGCTTTAAGAAGAAATTCAGAGCTATTTTGTATAATTACTTTTCGTTTATCTGTCTATTGCTGATTCTGGGTTTAAAGTAATAGTAAACTCAGTACCCTTTTTTACTTTTGAGATAACAGTGATTGTTCCTTTGTGTAGGTCGATAACTTTCTTTGTTAAAGATAGTCCTATCCCATTGCCATCTCTGTATTTGCCATTCTCGCCTCTAAAGAAGGGTTTGTAGATACTTTCTATATCCTCAGGACTCATACCAAGACCTTGATCTGATATCTTGATTACAACAGCTTTATTTAAGTTAGATACACTGACCTTTCCATGGTGGTTGTCAGAATATTTACATGCGTTTTCTAACAGATTAATAATAGCTACTTCTAGTAGGTAAGGATTAGCGTATACTGTGACTAGTTCTTCACTATCTATCTCTTCGTCTATTATGAAACTAAAGGTGTAATCAGCGTTGCTGCGTTGTATCTTTTGACAGGCACCTAATATAACTTCATCAACACGTGTAGGTTTAAATACTATCTCTGTAGGGTCATAACTCGCTTTTGCAAAATCTAATAAACTATTAGATAGTCTGACTAATTTTTTGGCATCTGATAGTGCATTCTCAATAGTTTTGATGTAACTATTAGTGTCTTGTTCTTTAGCCAACGAAAGTTCTAACTCTGCAATTACTGCAGCTAAGGGAGTTCTGAGTTCGTGAGATATATTAGAAACAAACTGTTTTTGTGAATCAAATGATTGTTCTAACCTATCTAACATTGTGTTGAAGGTATTGCCAAGGCGACTTAGCTCATCTTGATCTCCTTCTCTAGTTATGCGCAAGTCTAAATTAGTTGCAGTGATATTGTTAATTTCTTCATTCATAAGCTTTAGTGGACGCAATACACGCTCTGCAAAAAAGCCACCAACAAAATAGATAACGATTAGTGATATAATACTCAAGACTAGAATAGTTAAGAATAGGTTATGTAGTTTGGTATAACCATATTGATCTAGTGCGATAGCTGTGATAATATAATCTTTGTCTCCACTAGTGTAGCGAATACCGATGACCTGCCATTCGTCTTGAAACAAGTGGACTTTGCCTTTAGAGGCTATTTGGTCTATCATTTCTTGTGTCTCTTTGACACTGTCTACTTCTTCTGCATCGTGATAAAGTAGATTGAAATCTAGGTCATAAACAGCAATCTGTACTTCGTTAATAACTTCATTATTATACTTGTAAATTTGGTGAAGTGTAGACGATTTTATCTCTGTTTCTAAGTATAGTTTAGCTTTAGTGATGGCTTCTTTTTCTAGTTCTTCATAGAATTCTACTTCTCTGTTTTTAGAAGAAGACCAATACACTACTACTGCAAAGATCAATAAGATGGAAGCAACTAATAGTGTAAACCATAGGGTAAGTCTAGTTTTAATTCTCATTGCTCTTTAGGATAAAACCCATACCAGATTTGGTGTGAATTACTTTATTAGCAGGATCTGTCTCTATCTTTTTGCGCAGATAGTTAATGTACACATCTATAAAGTTGGTACCTGTGTCAAAGTGTGTATCCCAAACTTTCTCAGAGATTTCTGTTCTAGATAATACACGTTCAGGGTTCTCCATCATGTACTGGAGTAGATTAAACTCTTTAGGAGTTAGGTGTATTTCTATATTATTTCGTTTAAATGTTTTCTCATTTAAGTCTAGTTCTAGATCAGCATACTTTAATACTGTAATGTCGGAAGACTTGATATGTTCAAAACGCTTAAGTAGTGCACGTATGCGTACATATAGCTCTCTTAGCTCAAAAGGTTTAACTAGATAGTCATCAGCTCCAGCATCGAAGCCTTCTACTTTATCATCTGTAGTCCCTAGAGCGGTAAGCATAATAATAGGGATATGCGGAAGTGTTTTTTTAATCTCTTGACATAGATCTATGCCGTTGATTTTAGGAAGTATAACATCTGTGATGACCAAGTCATATTGTTTCTGTAAGGCAAGCTTCTTCCCTAGATAACCATCATATGCTAAATCTACTTCAAAATTCTGTTCTTCTAAACTGCGTTGGAGTAGCTCAGCAACTCTAACGTCATCTTCGATAACTAATATCTTATCCACTGTGTTAATGATTAAATTATCCTGAGCCAAGATAAGGTTTTTTTAAAAAAGATAGATAGAAGGTAGGTGCTAACTCTAAAACAAACTTAAATAAGCTTAGCCCCACTGAGAATAGAAGTAAAAAAAAGTCGCTCAATAACGACAAAATTATTGAGCGACAACAGAAATAATAAAACTTTACTTACTGCCTAGAAAAACTAATTCTGAAACAGCAATTTCGGTAACATAGCGCTGATTACCATCTTTGTCTTCAAAATTACGGTTAACTAACTTACCTTCTACCGCAACTTCTCTTCCTTTATTAACAAACTTTTCAACAATGTCAGCAAGTTTGCCCCAAACAGTGATATTATGCCAATCACAGGACTCTACCTTCTCTCCCTTGTCATTATAATAAACCTCATTAATCGCTAATGAGAATGTGGCTCTTTTCTTGTTGGAGTCATACGTTTTTACTTCAGGATCTTGTCCTACTCTGCCAATTAATTGTACTTTGTTTTTTAACGAACTCATAAATCTAGTTTTTAATAGTTAATAAATTGTTACAGATGAATCTGCTTGTAAATAGAACATCAAAAACAACTCCATCATTTAACATTTATTTGAATGTTTAACTAATAATTCGATTTACTTTGTTTTCTTTTATTCGTAAATTGCAAACAAAAGAATCATTATGGAAGCTACTATAAATAAAGTAGAATTAAGAAATTTATTAATAGACGATTATTTAGAGCTAAAGAGATCTATGCTCGAATCTTATCAAGAATTGGAAGACCAATACTGGAATAAGGAAGAAATCGAACAACTATTAGAGGTGTTTCCTGAAGGACAACTTGTGGTATTAGTAGATGATGTCGTAGTGGGATCTGCTTTGTCGCTTATTATTGATGAAAAAAAAGCGATGGGAGCTCATACATATGAACAGATCACAGGATACTCCACTTTTAGTACACATAATCCTGAAGGAAATGTATTATATGGAATAGATGTGTTTATTCACCCTAAATATAGAGGACTTAGATTAGGAAGAAGGCTTTATGATGCTCGTAAAGAGATGTGTGAACAGCTTAATCTGAAATCAATAGTATTCGCGGGACGCATCCCTAAATATTCTAAATATGCGGATGAGTTAACTCCTAAGCAATATTTAGATAAGGTGAGAATGAAGGAAATTCACGATCCAGTGATGTCTTTTCAGATGGCGAATGATTTCCACATGGTGCGCCTGATGCGTCATTACTTAGAGGGGGATACTAGTTCTAAAGAATATGCAGTATTGCTAGAGTGGAATAATATCTACTATGAGAAGGATGTACAGTTAATTAACGCAAAGAAAAGCGTAATCAGATTAGGACTTATCCAATGGCAGATGAGACCACTAAATGATTTGCAAGAGTTCTTTGATCAGGCTGAGTTCTTTATCAATGCGGTATCGGATTATGAAAGTGACTTTGCAATGTTTCCAGAGTTATTTATTGCTCCATTAATGGCGGATTACAACCACTTATCTGAGGCGGATGCAATACGTGAGTTAGCGAGATATACTGATTCTATACGCAAGAAGTTTCAAGAGTTTGCTATCTCATATAACATTAATATCATTACAGGAAGTATGCCACATTTAGTTGATGGTACACTTTATAATGTAGGATTCTTATGTAAGCGCGATGGTACATATGAGATGTATTCTAAGATACATATCACTCCTAATGAGGTACACTATTGGGGGATGAAAGGAGGTTCTAAGATACAGACATTCGATACGGACTGTGGTAAGATAGGTATTATGATATGTTATGATGTAGAGTTTCCAGAGCTATCTAGATTATTAGCAGATCAAGGAATGGATATATTATTCGTACCATTCTTAACAGATACTCAGAATGGATATACACGTGTACGTAACTGTGCAGCCTCGAGAGCTATTGAGAACGAGTGTTATGTTGCTATAGCGGGGTGTGTGGGTAACTTACCGAAGGTTAATAACATGGATATTCAGTTCGCTCAAGCAGCTGTACTTACTCCATCTGACTTCGCTTTCCCTACTAATGGAGTGAAAGCTGAGGCTACTCCTAATACAGAGATGACATTAATAGTAGATGTCGATGTGGACTTACTGAAAGAATTACATGAACATGGTAGTGTACGTATCAAGAAAGATAGACGTACTGACTTATATCAAACTAGAGCTTTAAATCAATAATGTAAAGTATCAAAGTTTATTATTAGTTGAAATTGCTTGGAAACAAGAGTTTAATAGTTCAATCCAATTATAACTGAAGAGAGCACTCCTAT
>JBOFGJ010000261.1:0-1558 GCA_051649065.1 Flavobacterium sp.
ATGAAGTTATCTACGCGAACCACCACATTTATAAGAATGAGGGTGCACCAAGTGTAGTAACGGAAATCCAAACTTTTTACGAATCACAGTATTTAGAACAAAATAAACCTATAACTTACATTCAATTTAGAATAAAGTAGGATGGGAGTAGAAGTTATTACACTTTTATTTTTTGGTTTTGTAGCAGCCACCTTGGGAGTATCTCTTCCAGGGCTGCTAAATATGACAGCAGTCAAGATTTCGAAAGAAAAGGGAAAGCGAGATGCTATTTCTTATATCTTAGGAGCTTTGACAGTTATTTTTGTACAGACATTTGTCGCTATTTTTTTTGCTAAACTTATAGACTCGAGTCCCAGTATAACTGAAGTACTTCACGAGATTGGATTAGTTATCTTTTTTGTTCTTACTATATATTTCTTCTTTTTTGCAAAAAAGAAAGAGAAGAAGAAAAAGAATAATTCCAAAAAAGAAACTTCACCATTTATATACGGCTGTTTACTTGCAGCTATTAATGTGTTTCTGATTCCTTACTATGTGTTTTTAAGTATTACGTTAGCTAGTTATAGTTATCCTATATTTGATGTTCTATGTACTACTTTCTTTTCTTTAGGAGTCGTATTAGGGTCAGGAATGATGTTTTATATCTATGTAGCTTTATTTAAAAAGCCTTCACGTGAGGATGCTTTTATCTTGAGAAATATTAATTATGTAATAGGTTCTATTACAGGAATTATCTGTTTGATAACAATCTATAAACTACTTCAATAATGGCTGATAAGGACAACTTCTTTGAAAGAGTCTTTGCCGTGGCGAGACAGATACCAGAGGGTAGAGTGACTACCTATGGAGCTATTGCCAGAGCTATAGGTGCAGCGCGTTCTGCTCGTATGGTAGGTTATGCTATGAATGCTTCACATAATGATGATACAGTACCTGCTCATCGCGTCGTTAATCGCAATGGAATGTTGACAGGCAAATTTCATTTCGATGGAACCAACTTAATGCAGCAATTATTAGAGAATGAAGGTATCGAGGTTATCGATAATAAAGTAGTTAACTTCAAAGAACTACTATGGGAGCCAAAAATCCAAGAAGGAGAATAACAGCCCACTTACTTGGTCTCCCTTCCTTAGAGTACTTTTTTTTGGAATGTGTTTAAGTTGAGTTTAAACTTTATATCCTGTTTTTAGAGATACTATTTTTTACATCTATGAAATTGAGCTATTAAACTAACTTCTTCAAAACTTCTTTAACATTTCTTCCAAATTTCTCTACAAAAGTGACGTTTTATTGAAGTGTTCTTGAAGAAATGTTGTAGTCGTATTGAGGAGACTAGTTTGTAGTTGTTTTAAGAATAAAATAGCGCTGTTTTCTATTGAAAAATTGAAGTTAGTAAAGCCGTTTATCTATAATGGCATCGCATTTCAATATTTAGAAATGTATATGAGAAGGGTGAAATAATGTAATTAATTATATTCAAAAAGGAGAGTCCATATCAACAGGTAGTGACTCTCCTTTTTTTGTTAGTATTTGGCTTATATCTATATTTACAATTAAA
>JBOFGJ010000262.1:0-1632 GCA_051649065.1 Flavobacterium sp.
CCTACTGTCATCACTCCAAACATCATCCACGAGAATCGCTTGCGTTCGATATAATACCCAAAAGCAAAGATCATTGCCAATGGAATAATCAGCTGAGCGATCATCTCAGTCATATTAGTTAAGTAAGTCGGATTCTCAAATGGGTGTGCTGAGTTCGTACCAAAGAATCCACCACCATTTGTTCCCAAGTGTTTAATCGCTATGAAAGGAGCTGCAGGTCCACGAGAGACCTCTACTTGTTGTCCTTCTATAGTTGTAATCGTATCTTTTCCTTCAAAAGTCATTGGTGTACCTTGAAAAATCAAGATAGCAGCCACAATAACACTTAAAGGCAATAGAATACGAGTAATTGATTTCACAAAGTACACATAGAAGTTTCCTAACAGTGTTGTTGTTTTGTGCTTAAATGCTTCGAACACTGCTACTGCAGCAGCCATTCCCGTTGCTGCACTTACAAATTGTAAGAACATTAACCACATTTGTGTCAAGTATGTTACTCCTGTTTCTCCTGCGTAGTGCTGTAAATTACAGTTGACTAAGAAAGAGATTATCGTATTAAACGCCAAGTCAGCAGGCATACTAGGATTGTTATCTGGATTAAGTGGTAATGAGCCTTGTGTCATTAACAAGATAAACCCCATTACAAACCAAACAGCATTTATTGTTAGCAATGCTACTAAGTGCTGTTTCCAGTCCATTCCCTCCTCTGGCTTAATCTTACTGCTTTTGTAAAACAGATTCTCTAAAGGCGACATTATGCCATCTAAGAAGGTAGGTTTACCTGCATATACCTTTGCTATATATTTCCCTAAAGGAATTGAAATCCCAACTGCCACTAAGAAAGTGACAATGATTCCGATCATTTCTGTATTCATTATAATTAATCAATTAATAGTAATAGTTGATGTATTAGATACACGGTGCTAAACACCAGTATAAAAATCAATAAGGCTCCCCCTATTTCCTTTTGTATTTTCTTAGAATTTTTCTGGTTTAAGTAAGACATAACACAGATAGGCAAATACTGCCAAAGCAATAATTAATAATAGAATCATTGGTTGTTGAATTATAGATTGTCAAAAAACTGAATGGCTTTGTAAAACAAGACAAAGCACACAACGCCTAAAACGATACACAACTAATCCAAATTCTGTATTAACCATCTACTACAACTTAATTCTGCTTTAAATAGCTTTGATTATTTCTAAAACCATACTACTGTATGCTTTTTTCAACAATCTCACTATTTTTGGCATAATTAACTTTCGCTACGATGTTTCCTACATACTTAGGATTAAAATTGTCATTGATAAAATATTTAAGTTAGGTTTGATTCTTTGTGATAGCTCTTATAGCTAATTCTTGTTTATAGGGCAACTGCTTGTTACGCCTACTTTGTAATGGGTATAGTGTTTTCATTATGTATTGTTTTGCCAGTATATAAGCGAATGGCGTACCATTTTGGCACAAAAAACAAACATCACTATCAATCAATTAGTTATAAAAACTTGGCATAGATACCAAAAAAGAAACCCTATCGTTTTGATAGGGTTTTATGAAGTGAACCTTTCATTATGAAAGGGTCTATATAAGTTATTTATGATACTTTCTTTATTCTAGTACATAAAAAAA
>JBOFGJ010000263.1:0-3824 GCA_051649065.1 Flavobacterium sp.
GACCTCTTCTTTTTTATCTAATACTATTCTAGACTGAGAGCATAGATAGCTTTCTCCCTCATAGACTTTCTTTATCCCTGATATAATCTCTACTACTGAGGCATTCTTCTGTATATATCCCTTTGCGCCCTCTGTTAGACTGCTGTTAATCACAGCATACTCATTGTGAACACTCAGCATAATAATCTCTACTAACTGAAACTTCTCTTTTAGAGGTTTGATTAGTTCTACCGTATTGATATCTGCCAGGTTAATATCTAATAGAATAATGTCTATATCTAGAGTAGATAATCCATGTAGCATACTTTCTTTATCTCTAAAGCAAGCGACTACTTCTATCTCTGCTTGATTGCTTAATATATTCTTTAATCCTTCTAATAATAGAGGATGGTCATCAGTAATAGCTACTTTAATCATAATTATTGTTTAGGAAATTTAAACTCAATACTTGTTCCTACCTGTTCTTCAGAATGCACTGCCAACGTTCCTTTTAAAAACTGTATACGCGACTGTATATTGTGAAAACCTGCTGATTTTTTGAGATTTAACTTGTTTATATCAAATCCTTTACCGTCATCCTCTACAGTTACTACGATATCCTGATCTTCTTCTACCAACTGAATAATAATCTGAGAAGCCGCGGCGTGCTTAATAGCATTGTTAACCAACTCTTGTATAATGCGATAGACTAACAACTGTTGTTCCTGTAGTAAGGAATTAGTGTAACTTAAAAACTCAATGTGAATATCTAATGTCTCATTAGACATACGAATGGCAAACTCATCTAACGCCTCTTTCAGACCGTAATTGACTAGCAGATCAGGCATTAAATTATGCGCTACTTTACGCAGTTCTGCTACTGCCCCATCGATTTGATCGATTGATTTGTCAAGACCTATTTTCGCTTGCCCATCTACTTTATCATTTAATTGTGTCAGGTGTAATTTAGTACCAGATAACAATCCCCCTAACCCATCGTGTAAATCACGAGCAAGGCGACCTCTCTCCTGCTCCTGCCCTTGTAACAGAGCAGTTAAAGTAGATATATTAGAATTCTGTTTCTCTTGTTCGATTGCCAAAAGATGAAGCGCATCTTGCTGTTTCATGGTTTTTAAACGTTGTCTATAGGCGTATAGTAACAAAAGTACTAAGAGCACAAAGAATATAATAGAAGCAACATAAAAGGTGTTTAATTTATCCTTATAAGCCACAATACTCTTATACGTCAACAAATCATTGTTCTTTTGTTTTGTCTCTAATTGAGAAAGTTTTAATTGCTGTGCATTTTTCTGAGCCTCGAGTTCAGTAAACTTTAATCTACTTCGCTGATTTTCTTCTGTCAATCTCAGATTGTATAATACTTGTTCTCGCTGTTGAGCCAAAGCGTGCATCAGCTGAATTTGTTGAGCATTTTTATCTGATTGAAACTGTAGTTTAATCAACTTTTGGTGTTGTCTTTCCTTATCAAACTCTGCTTCTAATTTCTTAACTATCTCTAATTTATCTTGGTTGTAAAGCTTTTTAAACAACTCTAAATACTCTTGTTGATAATAGAAGGCTTCTTTATAATTCGCTTGTTCTACATAGATATCTACTAAGGATTCGTATATATTCAATTCTATATTGTGGTCAACGATACTCGATTGTTGAATAGCTTGTTGTGCCTCTAACAAATATAGGATAGCAGTGTTCGTATCTCCATTAGCCAAATGCACTGATGATATAATACCATAAGATGAAGCTATGTGATCCGCTTGATTTATTTTCAAAGCTATCTCATTTGCTTTTTTAGCATATTCTAATGCCTTGGTGCGATAACTATCTGGGAAAGAATACAAGTATAAACTTGCCAAATTATTATTGGCAAACGACAAGTCTGACAGGTTGTACATTACATCCTTATTCTGATTAAAGATATCTATGGATTGCAAAAAATAACGCTCTGATAAATCTCTGTAATTAATATCTGAAGAATGACTCTCATACAATCTATTATACAAATTACCCATTTGCATAAAAGTTGTAAACTTTACTTGTGGATCTGTTTGAGACAGGGCGTATTTTAATGCTGTCTTAGTGTATTTCTCGTGCAATTCCTTCTCTCCTAATTGCCCATAAATAATACCCAATTCGCTATTGGCAAATGCTTTTCTCTTGTTTAATGTAGGTGAACTATTAGCTGTCTCATAAAGCTTAATAGCAGAAATAAGACTGTGTACAGCCTTATCTTGCTTACCATCTCTACTGTATAGCCATCCTTCACAATAGGCTACATAGCCTTTTATTTCTGCATCATTTAGCTTTAAACTATACTGTTTGGCTAACTCAAGGCTCTTCTGTGCCTTTGTGCCATTCTCCATAATGCGAAAGTTAACCGCCTCTAAGCAGTATAACACACTTACACTATTATAGTCTTCTTTTTTTAAAGCAGTATTTAGGTTTTGCGTTAATACCTGCTGTGCCTTATCAGGCTGTTTATTGGCATAAAGAGCAGATATATAAGAGACTATTATAGCATTTTGAGAAGTTCCTGTAGTGGCCTGTGCTTTATACAGTTTCTCCCAATTCTCTAAAGATTGCGCTACAACAGGCTGTATAACAGTAGCCATTAACACAATAATTAAAAGAGATGCTCTCTTAATTCTCAGATGTAAATGCGATATAGTATATAAAGATTTCTTCAAAAAATACAAGGTTATTAGTAATCTAAACAATGAACAAAGATAAAGCTTATTGAACTTATTTATTTAATTCTTCAGCTTCGTCCCAACAATTAACACAAACTAATTTATGATCACAATCCAGAAACCACTGATCACGCTCTTCTTCTGTTGTAGTCAGTTCCCAACGTGCTTCACATTCATCACACCAAGCATCAGGACGACCAGAATCCCCAACATCATATTGGTGAAAGCCTATAGCTCTTCTATCTATAAGACTATATGCTAAATGTGTGCAGAGAAGTCCGAACTCCTGTACACCATGAGTATTACAACTTATTGTTTTAGTTTCCATTTTAGGTATATTCTAAGCAAATCACTGCTTTATTAATACTTTGATCATAGAATAAGAATAACATATCAGCAGCACTCTGTTGAAAATCATACCCTTCTATCGTAGCGATATGAGGTAATATTTCATCTTTGAGACAAGGTTTATCTATTATATTCTCTCCACCATATTTGCAGTCTTCTAAGGGAAGACCTTCTATATTTAACTCTTCGAAAATACCATATATCTTCTGCTGTAAACGCTCTACTAAATAGTCTGAGTGTTTACCGTTTGCCAACTCTTCTACTGTAAGTAGACGCATGCGTTCTAAGCTGCGAATATCTCCTACGTGCAAACCTGGACGGTCATAATCTTTATCACATAGCTTACCATATTTTTGATAATATGCTTTTTTAAGCTGATAGATTGTCTCGTTCTTGTTGTATTCTATCTCTAATTCGGAGTATTCACTCTGATAATCTTCTGTTGTTATCACAGTATTAACCGAAAAGAAATTCCAGTCTGCGTCAAACTTGTACTTCCCATCTATCACATCAAATCCAAACATATCTGCTTTAGTATAGTCTGTATGGTATTCTGACTTATCCTCGCCTACACATCCGTCGTAAATCTCCTTAACAGATACTATATGTAACCATTGGTCTTTAGTTGGATCAACCAACTTTAGATTAAAAGAACAGATAGGCAAGAAATACTTCTTATTATTTTCGATATCATCGTAGAATACATCTTCGTATTCAGGGAATAGCTTTATTAAATCGTTCACTTAGCTCTGTAATTTTAATTTATTATATTAAGTATTACGCTCAATA
>JBOFGJ010000264.1:0-1411 GCA_051649065.1 Flavobacterium sp.
ATATCTACTTTTTGAGTCATTAAAAGCTCTACTTTCAATTTCCCGCTAACATTATCCAATTCTATTTTTGATACTTTTCCTACTACTAGACCATTAATAGTAACTGTTGAAGACATTGTTAGTCCCTCCACGTTATCATATTCTACATAATATCTAGTACTATTGTCAAATAGGTTTCTTCCTTTTAAAAATGAGTACCCCCAAATGAACAAACCAATTGCTCCTAATACTAAAATTGCTGTTTTAATTTCTCTTGATATTTTCAAAACTTTCCATTTTTATAACACGCAAAAATAAACTTTTATTTCTAAAGCGCTTGATATTATTTTATTGCTTCTTCTATTGTGATTGAGTTACCATTTTTAAATGCAACGATAAAAGCAGAACTATGTCCACTATTCTTTGCTACTTTCAAATTCTCTTTAGCTGTATCATAGTCACTTGTCTCTCCATAATAGTATCTACTTAGATTACCTGCTCTCATCGTAGTAACTCCTCTTAGTCCTTTAAAATTTTCTGGTCTAAGTGACAATTCTTTAGATCCAGCTGCTATTTGCACTTTAAATATGATACCATTATTCTTTGAAGTACTTTCTTTTCGCGAAGTTGTATTTTCTTTTGCTACTTCTTTTGAAGTATTTTTCACCTCTTTAGTATTATTTTTAGTCGCACTAGAATCTTTAGCAACAGTCTTACTTGACGAATCTGCCACCACTAAAGTTTTGCTTCCTCCATAGTAAGCTGCCTTATAATTAATAATTCCTTGAGCTATAGAAGTGGCTAATTCTTTTTGTCCTCTACTTGATGTCAAATAGTTTCCTTCATCTGTATTAGATACAAATCCAAGCTCTATAAGGATACTAGGCATAAAAGCACCATGTAATACCCAGAAAGGCCCTTGCTTCACTCCTCTATTCTTTCTTCTTAAATCATTTGTAAAACCATCTTGAACTCTACTAGCAAGATCAATACTCTGATGTACATAGTCTTCTTGAATTAACGTTAGACCAATAATAGACTCTGGTGATGACGGATCAAATCCAGCATACTTAGTCTTATAATCATCTTCCATCATAATTACTGAGTTCTCCGTTTTAGCTACATCTAAGTTAGATTTATTCTTACTAATACCCATTACATAAGTTTCTGTACCAGAAGCAGCTTCAGAATTTACACCATTACAGTGAATAGAAACAAAAACATTACCATTATTATTATTAGCAAGTACTGATCGCTCTTTTACAGGAACGAACACATCTGTCTTACGTGTATAATATACTTCAATATCAGATTGTTTCTCTAAAATCTTCCCAACTTCTAATGCGACAGCGAGTACAATATCTTTTTCTACATTCTTTTTATGATTAGTACCAGTGTCTTTTCCTCCGTGTCCAGGATCCAAAACAACCTT
>JBOFGJ010000265.1:0-20951 GCA_051649065.1 Flavobacterium sp.
ATGCGGCCTTTTCCGTTTTCGATAGTGAACGAGCAACATCAACTGGAACGATATCATTGATGAGTAAGTAAGGTAAACCTGCCTCACTTAAGTAATTATTAATTAAGTTAAGGATAGTTTTATCTTTTACTACGAATACTTGTGGTTCTCTTTCTGTCTTAGTTGGTGGACCCGCCTCAAAGTTATCTGCATTGATTTCTTCCTTCAATTTTGCCACAACATCTTTCGGCATTACACCTTCATTAGTTCTTAGTAAATCCTCATACCCATTCACTGTATCATCAATAAATGAATATATTGGTTTCCCATCGATAGAAATCAGAACTTTTCTTACCTCCTCTATTAAGACATGGAATTCTGAATTTGGGTTAGTTATGTACACAAGATGAGCTATCATTCTATTTGCACTATGTTTTGTGGTATTGGTTTTTGCATTAGTATAACCAATTAAAGTTCTACTTGGATCCACTACAAACACAATATTGTCATCACCTGCCTCTCGTAAATCATGGCTTAAAGCTTTTACATACTCATGAAATATGTTTTTTAGTTCTCCATCTTTTGATGTAATTAAACCTTTTTTAAATGTATCTAACATTAGGACAATATGTTCTTTACTAAAAATTAATCTTTTCATCTTTGAAATATTTTAAATATACACGGTAATCTTCCGCAAGTTGTTTTACAATTTCCACACAAGTATCAACACAATGTTGAAGTCTTTCTGGATCATTAATTCTGTCGTATGGCTCATACCATACTCTTTCCCCTACCCTTAAATGCTCTAGTTTGGCATCTATTTTAAGTTGAGGATCTGCTTCCCCTGAACCTGCACTTTGGAAAGCTTTGAAATCTTCCTTCCATACTCTCTCAATTACACAGTACTCAGCTGATCTAACTTCATAACCATCCTGCTCTAAACCTAATTTATAAAGCTCTAGCTGCATTGTTTCTGGTTTATGAAGGTCTTTCTTAGACTTCTCTGATTTAGTCTTATAATCCCTTAGAACTTCAATTACAGGGTTCTTCTTAGTATGCGGAGACAAGTCATCACTGAATCCCATAAGGATTACTGGCATGTCTGGGAACTTATAGATAATCTCCTTCTGAAATACCCCTAGAGGTTTAATATTCTTAAGTCTTAAAAGTTCCTCTTTAGAAAGTCTTACTTTAGCTCTTGCAAAATCAGATTTATCGTTATCCGCTAATTTCTCAAATCTAGCTTTAGTAAGTCCATTATAACAGATGAATGCCTCAACTTCTAATCCATGCTGTGCGTAGCCTTCATCTTCGTACTTCTCTCCAAAGAAATAGCTTCTAATGTATTCCATTCTACCTAGGAGTCCTGTACTAAATCCAGTCTTACCTGAGTAAGTGGACATCTGAGACCAACTGATGTAGAACAAACCAATATACTTTTTATGTTCAGCAACTTTCCCATTTCTTTCCCACACCTCTTTAGTGTATACTCTTGGTAAAATTATTTCTGACATTCTACTATATTTAAATTGTTAATAATCTCCTCGATCTCTAATTCTCTTGCTTCTCTTACAGCCTTCAAAGGTTTAATTGGCATGTACAATCCAGTTAAAATAGCTCTTAATGAATCTACATCTTCTGGACAAACTTCTCCTAGGAACTCAATGATCTCATCTTCTAATTCCTGATCGATCTCCTCAGCATAAACTAATTTCTGTAGTGGTGAATCTTCATTAGTAGATTGAGTAAACTCTCCTTCTTCAGCTTGTCTTGTTTCATCACCTTGGTAAGGTCCTTTAACTGTATCAAATGTTCTTGATAATACATTCCAAGGTTCCATTGCTAACCAGATAAGGATTAAATTAGCTACTGCGGCTACATCTCCCTCACAGTATTCTGCAATCTTAGAGATCTCACCTTTGTAATAAAGTTCTGATACCTGCGAAGCTTTTACTGAGTCTTTTGGATTAGATAGTCCGTATACAAAACATAGTTCTGCAATAGAAGAGTTCTCATAAGCTGTACCTTTTTCAATAGCCATAGTATCAAACATAACCTTCTCAAGATCCCAAGGTTTAGCCCCAGAGTCATTAACAGCTCCATAATACTCTTTCTTATAGTGAGCACCTAAAGCATGGTAACGTTTTCTGATGTAAGGCATATCAAAACCAATTATATTATGTCCTGCTAATAACAGTTTGTTATCACGGATCATATTTACAACTGACTCAATAATATCGTACTCCTTACCTTCGAAAAATGATGTAGTAACAATCATATTGTTTGGTACATCAAACACAGCTAAAGATATACATACTATTTTACCGAAGTTTGCATTAAGAGGTGCGTATCTTAAATACTTAGCTATTACCTCTTCATCTGGTAGATACTCTAAGGTATCTTTGTTCTTGAATTTCTCCCTGATAAGAGAGAATTCTGGATCATCTGTTGTGATCGTTTTCTTACCTCTAACAGTTTCTATGTCTATTACACAGAGTCTTGATAGAGATGCGTTTTTTAAATTGTAATTCATTGTTATAGGTGTTAAGAATATTGATTAGCTTCATATTCTTTCTTGTGTATCGATATCGATTGTGTGATGGCGCTAATTACCATTAGGAAAAATTTATCTCTCTGTTCAAAAGTGATTAATATCTCTTTAAATCTATCTATAGCTAATAGGTCCTCTATATACTCAGTGTGATTTTCAACATCTTTTTCTGCTCTAGTCAAAGAGTATTTCCCCTCTATTATAGGTGGATTTTCCATCAGGTACTCTATATGTTCCTGTTTAACCTGCTTTCTAAGCTCCTCTAGATATATTCTAGTAGGCCCCTTCTTAGAGTAAACCTCCGCCATGTAGTAGGAGTAGGTTCCATAATAACTTAGGAGAGTAACTTTCAACTTATCCAGTTCCTGTGGGTTTGCCATACCTTGAATTTCAAAGTAATCATTGCACAGATCTTCCATAGCTTCCATCGAACTCTGTAGATTTTCAACTGTATCCTCCCTTAAGAACTTCTTAGAAAGTTTCGAGTGGTTTTGTGATTTAATCTTACTCATATAGTAAATACTTTTTAATTTGTAACTCTAACTCTGGTTCACATTCTAATAAGGCTTCCATATCAGCAGAACATCTAACAGAGTGAGGATTAATTCCAAAAGCTCTAAGAGCATTAGCTACATCTCTATTTAAATTATTACCATTTTTTGTGAACCCGTATCTCATTACAATATAAATTTTTTACCTTTCTTAATTGCTGGATCGAATAAGTGAAGTCTAATTACTCCATCTCCTTTCCTAACTACTGAATATGTTAAACCAAAATTTTTCTTTAATTCTCTTTTAATGTCATCCTGATAAGTTCCAAGGACTAAGTGTTCTGAAACGAAGTCCTTGGCTTTTTCAAGAAGAAGTTCAAACTCTTTCTGTTGATCCATCTTATTTCTTTTTACCTCCCCTAGCTCTTCTATCTCCAGGAGAGTCTGATTTCGATCCTCTATTTACTGAGGACTTTTTGTATACAATTCCATTCTTAGTGTGAGAAGCATCTTTACCTGTTCGGTCTACTCCTCTACGGTCAGCTCGTTCATTGTGTACTTTCAATTCTGATCTCTTCTTTCGTTGCTCTGGTTTAGCATTAAACTTTTTGTCATAAGCAGCCTTCTTGGCTTTTGACTTAGGGTTTTTTGCGTAGAACTCAGCAGTTCTTGATTTCGTCATCTATTTCATATTTAAGGTAGGTAATTATATGTCTCCGTTTTTGAAGACTTGTTAGACTTATTGTAATTTGCAATCCAGTTGTAGTAAACCTCGAAGTGTTGCTCCACTACTACTTTCCTTAATGACTCACTGATGTTAAGGTATTGATCCCTGAAAGTAGTAGGGAAGTCTAAACCTCTAATAACATCCCTTAACCTAATCATGTCCTGATCTTCTGGATAGTCTACACTGACTGTAATAAAACTCTCCATAAGATTTTCATGACTTAAGAAAGGTAGAGTGGCGATATCTAGTACTACTCTTGAAGTCTTATTTCCTGATTTAAAGAAGTAAGTGTAAAGAACTTTTTCAAGCTTGTCTTGATCTTCTTTTGAAAGTTTCAGGAAATATTTATTGTTGTGTAAGTTCGAACGAAAGAACTTCTGTAGGTATTCAAAACCTTTTTCAAATTTGTTCATGATTGTTTTATTTTGACTCTGCAAATATACAGACTAATTATTAGTTTCAAAAATAGTTAACAGTACTTTAACTACTTATATCCATACTTTCTTTTTGGTTTCTGTTTTCTACTAAAACTTCTTTTATCAGCTCTAGTCACAGTTGAAAATGCTTTATTAGTCTCCTCTGACAGTTCTCGTATTTCTTGTAACATTTCAGCTGAAGTTTTGTCGATAGTGGTTCTTTGTACCTCTAAAACCTCCTCTCTTGCTTCCCTAATGAAATTAAAAGGATCTTTGATCTTCAAATCATAAATATCTAAAGCTTGTATCTTATCGCTCCAAGGCACTATCTGTATACAAAGAGGCACACCTTTTCTGGTTACAGATTCTGGGTTAACTTCATTTATCATACTTGCGCACTTACCACAGTAATATTTCTTAGTGGCATGATTATAGAAAGTGGCTCCTGGTTCCCTACATGCAGTTCTATTACATAGTCCTTGGAACTCTCCTACAAATAATTTATCTTTCTCGTCCCACATATTTATAAAGTTAAAGTTCTTTGGAAAGTTGTTTTCTTTGCTTCCTTCTCTTGTAACCCACCTTTAATAAAATACTGGTGAATAAGAGAGTTTACAATACGCGCGCCAAGATCATTCTTCTCATAGCAATCTTTTAGGTACTCAGTTAAAGTTCTAAGTACATCTTCTCTCTTCACATTACTAAAAAGTTTCAAATAACTCTCTAATAAAGGACTTCTCTCTAAGATTGTGATCAGATCCTCTAAGGTAAGCTTCTCTGCGGCAAATACAATACCTGCTCGACCTAAAAATTCAGTTTTAATTCCAATCTCTCTCAGTCTATCTAAGTCAATATCTGGTTCATTGTTAAAAGCCCCAGCGAAGACAAATAAGACATTATTAGTTGGAACTGATATATACTTACCATAATCACCAATAACTTGTGTTGTAGGGTGTTCTAAGATCTGTAGGAACTCATTCTGAACCCCTGTTGTAGATTCATGGGCTACTGAGCTGTTACTGTTTCCGCTGATGAACAACTTATCAAACTCATCTACAAAACATACTGTAGGTTTATTACCCATATTAGCAAGAGGAGTAAGAGCCTTTGAAAGACTGTTACCTGATACGCCCTCTTTAGTTAATTGCGCTGCATTTAAGCTAATAAAATTGACATCCATTATCTCAGATAACAGAGAGATTAAAAATGTCTTAGAAGATCCAGAAGGACCTGTTAAGATAAAGTGAGGACGTATCTCGGCATTAGATGCGGTGAAGATTTCGAATACTTTAGAGATCTCCTTAATTAGACCTTTCTGTCCTACTATACTAGATAAAGCTTTTTGCTTGTTTTGTTCCTTTTTACTCATAACTTTTTGCTATATTAATACCTTCTTTCAATGCTTCAAAATAATCTAGAAAACCTAGGTGCCAGATACCTTCCATCTTAACCCAAGGTTTACCATTAACCTCTTCTTTATTAGGATTGATTGTGTAGATTTCAATACCAAACTCCCCAGAAACTTTCTGTCTTACAAAGACTCTTTTCTTTTGCCCCATTAGAAACATTTGTTCTAATTGGAGTAATTCTATTTGTTCTTTATTCATATCTTGTTTATTTGTTTGACAAATGTATAACTAATATTTTATAATTCCAAATTATTAATAAAAAAGGTGGACAAATTAATGCCCACCTCTTGCTCTGATCAACTTAATGATCCTTACGCTGCCAATCTAATTGGTGCGCTAACAATTGTAACTTTTGCAGTTATTGTTTTAAGTCATCTCTCGTGTACCAACTAACTACCCGTCAAAACCACACTAGCCCCTTTATAGGCATTATATTTTAAATCCTTACCTAGAGGATACACTCGGCGAAAAGTGTTACACTTAGCTTAGTTCCCACCAGATATTGTTTTATAAGTACTTGATTACCAAGTCTTTAGTGGAGCTATGGAGAGTCGAACTCCTTCCGAATAGGTTTCAATACCTCGATACAAACGACAACTTAGAAGTGTATTAGGAATCGAACCTAACGATCAAAGCCTTCAACTTTTACACTTTTGTATGTCTTACCTCTTGAAATATCCTTTATTACAGTATCTTTTACTCCATAATGTTTAGCTATTTCAACTAAAGACTTACCTTTTAAAATCTCTTTTTTAACCTCAACTACTTGATCCCTACTTAATTTTCTATTACATATTGATTGAAATTCTGGTATAGGTCTAGGGGCATGGGTTCTACCATCAATGTACCTCCCATGACCTTCTCCTTTTGCTTGCCTACCCTTTCTTACTTTATCTTCAGAATTATCTTTATCAGTACCAGCCCAAAGATGTTTGGGATTTATACACTGTGGGTTATCACAAGTGTGGCAAACAATCTCGCCTTCTCTAATTTCTCTGTTAAAAAGTACCTGGCTGACTCTATGAGTCCTAAACCTTATCTTCTTTCCTGTCTCCTTATTTACTCTTTGGAGTACTCCATATTCATCCCCAACTTTTTTAAGTTGTGGGTAAATAGTTTGTATACACTCATTAGTATCGTAAACTAAATCTTTTATGATGTTTTGTACATCAATGGGTATGTCCTCTAACTTTAACCCTTTTCTGTGTTTTCCTTTCATAATATATTATTTTAGTTACATAGGTGGGAATCGAACCCACTCACCAGGATTAACCGTCCTGAGCTCTCACCAGCTGAGCTTACTATGTAAAACACATATCAGGTACTACAGTCGACATTTCCTCTTCAATGTGTACTCCCATTATTTTCCATGCTCAGAGTCTCGCATTCGTGAGTTAGCTACCTCACTGTATCTTTTAGTGCATAAGAATAATATGGCTCACCTTTGTGGTGATATAGTTTCCTCTGCGCTTCCTTATCTACTTTACAACATGCTGCAAATATAAGACTAATTAATGTAACTACAAATATTTTCTTCATAATACTTTGTTAATAAGGTAATCCACTCTTAAGAAATAACCCCTTCTTTTTATCTGTACAAATTACATCCCTATTAGGTAGTAACTCATCCTCAGTTTCAAACACAAACTTAGGAAGTTCCCTGAAAATATTTACACTTTTTAAAGGGGTTTCTTCTAAGTCAAATATCAACTTTAATGTCTCTGGTTTAATTCTAGGTTCCTCAGTTTTCCTGCAACCCCTGACTATTTGAATTAAAATAGAAAGATTAGTAATTTCATTAGGCCCAGATATGTCTACAGTGCCTACTCCATTAGAGTCAAATTTTACATCGTAAAACTCTTTCTCTGTATCTGAGCTTGTCACTCCGTCAACTAAGACAAATGGTACTGCTCTACCTAAAATCGGTATTACTCTATAAGGAACTTTAAATAAATAAGTTCCTGCTAACTCCTCTCTTAGAAGTTTAGTATCCACTCCTTCCATTACCTCTTCTAAAGACTGTATAGCTCCATCAAACATTTTCTTGTTGTAATCTTCTATTAAAGGTTTTCTTTTCCCTAGGTTTTGGTGGTTTGTTTTTATCAAGGAAGTTCAGAATCTTAGTTAACATATCCTTACCCCTTATGATTTTAATGTGTGGTGGTACTTTGTCTAATTTTTCCCAAGGTTTAGTTACAACCAAAACGTCTGAGAATAAGATAAGTGTTGTAGTCCCTTTAACTGATTCACCTCTAATGGCGAACCCCCACTCAACAAACTTGTCTATTAAACTTTCTACCTCATAATAATCACCCTTTGCATACACTGAATCTGCTAACTCTTCTCTAATAAAGGCTTTCAATAAACCTCTATTAAAAAGTTTCTCAAAAGCCTTTACTACTTCCATACCTTAGTCCAACTTAAAAGCTTCTTTCATCTCAGCATAGAATATAATCTCTTTCTCAGCATCCGCAAGAGCTTTTACTGCTGTAGTATATTCATTTTGAGCAGCAATAACATTGGCTAAATATAATTCTTGATCAGCATCTCTAACTCCAATTGGTTGCCCAGCATTAACTTTAGCAGAAGATAGTACTTTAACTGCTAATCTCACAGCTTCTTTTTTCCCTTTTAATTTAAGCCTTAGATTACCTTCGGCAGTCTCCCAAATTAAAGATGCAGTCTCAAAGAAGTCTTCAGCGTTATCTTCGATAGACTTTCCTTTAGCGTATTCTAAATACTGTTGTCTTAAATCTAATGATTTTACTTCTTCTAATGTTCCTACTGATGAAGTTTCTTTTCTTGGTCTGCCTGGTTTTCTTGTTGTTGACATAATATAATTGTTTTTAATTTTTGTGGAATATTCCACCTAGTGTACTACGAGAGGATTCGAACCCCTGCCTTCAGCGCCCTGACACTCTATACCCCTAAGCTACGTAGTCTAATAAAATTTCCAAGATACTTTCTGTTCTCATCGCTTAAGCACCTCTTTAAAGGAAGGTCTTACTTGATCTTGTGGTATTATTTACGTTATTTATTCCCTAGCTTCCCCTTCTCAATTTACCGCCTTAGCAGAGGGGATATCAGTCATACTTGCTGGCACATAGGGACTCGAACCCTACATAAACCCTCACCTATTTCGAACTAGGTTACTGCCAAAACCAACTTACTTAACTACTTTTCTCTTGGACGTTTTGCTACACTCCAAGTCCGAATGTCTCCCCCTTAGCTTTGGGTTCTTCTAGCCCCTCTATACTACCGTACCTTGGAACAGGTAGAGTCTTGTAAGTATTTTTAACCCTGCTAACCTCGTTGTGAGGCAGGTGCGGACAGTTCATAAACTGACAATTAGAGTTCTGGTGACGGGATTCGAACCCGCATCCTCCTGCGTCTACTAAGCAGGTATTCACTCCAACTAACTACACCAGACCGCCTCTTATAAGGCTAATTAATAACATCCATGGTTTATCCTAGGAAACCGCCTAGATAGATGACCTGAACTCTCTAAAAACTGTTAGCATGACTTCCACATGGCACTCAAAAGTCGAGAGTGAACAGCCTAAAAGTAGGATTTTTCGATGCGGTGACGGGACTCGAACCCGCGACCTTCTGTAACGACACTCTAGCCAACTGAGCTACACCGCAAACCTCATTTTTGATACTGCAAATATAGTGCAGTTATTATTAATGTACAAATTTATTTTGTTAATCTACTGTTAACTTTATTAATGAACCTTCTTAGCAATACTCACTGCCTCCTCAGGATCTTTTGTTGTTATTCTAATTTGAGCTTTGTGTACAAATATTATATCCAATTCATAGATATCTAATACAAAGTTACCTTTTCCATAGAAACTAAGTACTTTATACTTACCTAATCTTCTCTGCCACTTAGGCGCCCTAATTTCAGAACCTTTATTAACAAGTTTAAAACCTGCTTTCTCTAGTTTAGTCTTAGGTATTGCCATTACTATAAGTTATAACCTTGTTTACCATTCAGATCACCTCTAGCTAAAGCCTCATTTTCACAGTTTTCACAATAGTGTTCACCTTCTATATAAGAAGCAGCTCTTTCTCCGCATTCACAATAACTAATTGTTTCAGGAGTCTCTTTAGGTTCCTTTTTTACTTTGTTATCGTAAGCTTCTTGTAAAGCTAACCATATTCTAGAAGATCCACCGAACTGATAAGCTATACCTTTAGCTAGTTCTTCTGTAACTGGCTTCTCACCTCTTAGGAAGGCTTTTAAGTACTCGTTTTCCTCTCCTAGTTTAATAGTTAACACTTCATCTAACCCTACATTTTGACTCTCTAGAACATCTTTAAGATGCTCAGATGGGTGTATTATAAATCCTGCCATACTATTTACAATCTTTTACTATTGCTACTCCCGTCTCTGTACTGTTTTCAATAATCTTGAAACCCTTTAGTTTTAATCTATCATTGACTTTACCTATAAATAATGATCTAGACACACTTCTATTTGACCACCCAAAAGTTCCCTCATTAGTTATAAAACTGTAGTACTTAATTAGCTCATCATAAGAAGTATATTTTCCTTGACGTTCCATTAAATACTTCTCCATCTTAGCATATTTATCTTCTTTTGGTTCACTTTGCGCCATTATTAAAGATGATACTAATAACAAACCTATTAAAATAAAAACCTTCTTCATTACAAACTTTTTATAAATTTACGTTTCTTTCCTATAACCTCTATTGGAGAGTAAAGTGTTAGTGTGTAACTTTTCTGCTCAGCCATTAATCGCTCATATTCTTCAACTGATATAGTATAAGTTTTAAGTTCTTTATCAATTAAGGTTACAAATATTTCGTCACCCCAATTACTAATTTCTAAGAAAGTCACCTCAACTCTGAAAGGAAGTTCTTGCTCTGTTACTTGACCTGCTGCTTTAGCTTTAAGATCATAGTATAGATGACAATCTCTTGTTACATTGTCTCCACCATGCTGTATTAACCTTAAAACTTTTCTGTGTAGTTCTGGTATTCTTTCAACTGGAAGAGGTACAACTTCCTGACCTTCTAATATCTGACTGTCATCAATACGTACCCACTTACCTCCGTCATTAACTGAAAACCCCAATTTCAAATTTAAATGGAAGAAATTCAAAGGTTTAGTTTTTACCCCTATAGATAAATTATCTCTACCTAAGTACCATTTCAGGTCTTGCCACTGATTCTCAGTGATTCCTGATAAATCATATATTTTTGTTCTATCTAACATATCTTACTAATTTAAACCTTCCCAAGAATTATTATCCTCTAATAAACCATCTATTTCTGTAAGTTTATAACCTTTTGAATCAGCTAATTCCCTAACTTTATCAATAGTAGGTCTATACACTTCGTTTACTCCTTCATACCAATCATCATGTCCATTTTTACAATATCCATTTGACTGATCTTGTAATGTAGTTCCACATGATGCACACAAACAATCTGTTACCTTATAAGTAGGTATTTTACTATCCAACCACTTATAAAAACCCTCTTCATAAACTTCCTTGTCTTCAATTCTAGAAGAGTATTCTCCTTTTAATTTTACTCGGTCTTCATACCCTAGACTCTCGTAATATTCAAAACCATTATTTGACATTTTTACATTATTTTTAGTGGGACTTTGGGAATCGAACCCTCTGTGCGCAACTGCCTTTCCACTAAGGAGTCCCTATCAGGCTTTCATTCGTCAAATCCAACCTGAAAACCATGCTAGTTTGAGGTTAATACTAGCAACCGACACATTCAATATTTTTTAAAAAGTAGCTAGTGAACACTACTTTCTTTTACGTTTCTTTCGCAGTTGTTGCCTCTTTTGTTCAGACATTAGACAACTACCTTTTACTGGCCCTACTAACTTTGCAATTGCAAAAGGATCATTATAAGATTTAGGCATTGAATACCCTAACTTAGTTCCTGATGTTTTTGGCTCTATTATCATACCTTCTCAAAATTTATCATGTAATCAACCCACCCGTCAACCATAAAGTCTCCGATCATTATGCAAGGTTCTCCTGCTAAATTCCTAGCTTTGGTTGCCTCGTAAACCTGGTCAACTTTGAACTTATAACTAAAGTGTTTGAAACTGCATATACATTTTAACTTAATCATTTTCTATTTTTTCAAATCTACTACTGTAATCTAACTCACCATCTATTGTAAAGTTTCCAAAATTACTTCTCAATATGATCTCAGAATCATCAGTATTTACCTTAGTGTAGATCTCACCTTTAGTGAAGTATTCAAGATCTTTTTTCTCTGTGCTATTCCAGTAGAGTATTGACTCTAAACATTTGTACTGCATAATAAACTATTAAAAATTAGTCAGCTTCTAGGAGTCGAACCTAGAGGGATAGCCCAGCTTCCCTTGACCTTCAGCCGCCGAGCATTTCAGCTCATCTTCTACATTAACTATAGACCGCTAAATCTAATAGTCAATGTAGATTTGAATTCGTGGGAGTTGAGGTAACGATCCTCTCTGTAAACTTGCAACCTACAGCTCCATAACTCCCTACCCGTATTAATCATTAAAAAATTACAATGGCAATGCAATCTTGCGAGAGTTGAGGTAACGATCCTCATGCACTGGTAATACATCTTCCATAACTCTCAACCAATAAAAAATTTACAAGCATGATTAGAGTAATCTAACCTAATTTGTGGCGTTGGTGGAATCGAACCACCAATCTCTTGATCAGTTTGTCTTAACCCTTAGACGATACGCCTCCGTACTACAAATTCAAATCGTGAAGGGAGCAGGTATCGAACCTGCTCAAGCTCCATGCCCTTCTCTTAAAGTATTGGCGTAATTGCCACTTCAAGATTTAATTCTTTAAGCCATTTGTTACGTTCCTTAGATCGTTTAATAAGCGCCTCAGCATCAGCTTTAGCAAAATACTCACTTGTCGATCTCGAAGTGAAATCATGCCCTTCCACAGGGATTAAATTTCCTCCCTCTGTTCTAATCATTAATTGTAATGATTGTGCTACTGGCTCTTGTCTCTTCTTCTTTGTAACTGGCTTTTCTGTTTTCATCTTTCTTATTGTTTTGTTTGACAAATGTATAGCTATTTATTAGACTACACAACTATTATTTATTAATTTTTTGTTAATCTTTTTTCAAAAAGAATCCTATTATAATCAGGATAATACCTACCCCAATCATTACCTTTGTGGCTACTAACCCACTAAACATAGCGCTATAACTATAAGTAAAATAACTCCTAATCTCATGCTGTCTTATAAAATTTATACCACTCAGAGTAACCTACTCTGAAATTACTATCCCTTGGAATCGACATATCTAAATGCCATTCACATGATCGGCAAGTTCCCCAATGATCGGATCCCCTGAATACACCCTCATCTGTAAACCAATATACAGAAGAGATATCGTTTGTTTCAAATAGGAACCCATTCTCATTGTTTAGTCTTGACTCGATCTTTTCTAGTACCTTACCTTGTAATTTACCTTCTTTATCTACTAGATACTGCTCACCTTTTAAGATTACTGTGTTCCAATCCCACTCATCCATATTACCCTGAAATACTACCCTACGTTTCCACGATATATAATCAGGCTCTCGGTCTGGCGCAGTTACTTCTTTAAAGTTAGTGAATGTATCCTCATAGAAATTGTCTCTATCAATTATCTCCATTTAGTAAACCATTATGTAACTTATAAGCATAATGACCTTCAATCATGTTTAAACATTGTAGATCATGTCCATTTAATCTGTGTTTTGTAATATCAAAACCTAAACTATTAAGATACTTCATTTTAGTTTCCCGTCTGTGAACACTTACTTTTTCATTCTCAACTAACCATTTGTAATAGTCAGTGTCTGTCATTAACAAATACTTATCTATGTTAAGTAAAAATAATTCCTTTTCCATTACAAAATTCTTAATAACATTTTACTTTGATCTACCTTTATGTTTCGGCTGAAACAGTAAGCAAAGTCTATATAATTATAGACTAGTCCTTGTCGGTGGCTTTCCTCTTTCCACTCCTTGTCCGATAAAGTGTGAGTATATTTACCTTGCACTTTAACTTCTCGTATTAAATAAAATTTCTTATCCATAATTTAAAATTTTGACCTACACCGCGCCTGACCGCGATGTCTTCTTAAGAATGTAGGTTATAATGTACTAACATATTTTAAGTTAGTAGGTCGTACATTAACATACGCCTCTTGCGGATTAATTAGAACGTCTCTGAAGAACTCCTCTAAGTTATGGAGATCTTGTTTCAACTCAAAAGAGTTATCCTCTATAATAGCCCCTAATCCTATAGGATAGTACATCTTATCTGCTTCAAGCCCTAACTTTTTCTGCGTGACTTCAATCAGCCTTTGCATAGGATTATAAAGTCTTTCTGTTACTCGGTTAACAACTTTTAGTTTTACCACACCATCAAAGTAGAGCGTGAACGACTCTAATTGATTTTCATTATCAAGAGTATGTTCTACTCTTAATTGTCCCCAATGGAACACTGTTGTTTTATTCATATTCTGTAAATAATTCTTTACCTTGTAAATCGTAAACAGTGAAGAACTCTTCTCTGTTATGTTCCCTCAGGTATGTTAGTACTTGTCCTTTTAAATCTTTAGTCTCATCTAGGGCAATTAACTCCTCATAAGTTCCGTGTTGTATTTCTTCATAAGTTCCCTCAAACTCTTTATCGTCTAAGTTTATCTTACTTATATTAAAACCCTTAAAAGATTCTTCTACTGTACAACTTGCGGTCATGTGAGAGAATGTCCCAACTAATTTAAACTCTTTCATAAACTGTTTCCCCATTACTAAAACTTCCTACTCTTCTAAGTTTAGTAGGTACAACTTCTTCTAAGGCTTTGTTAATATGCTTAACCATGCGCTTAAACTCTTTCTCAGCCCATTTAGAAGCTTGTTTAGCTCTTAATGCTATTACCTTATCAGAACAGTCTGAATAACTCTCTAGATAGTCTGTAACTCGATCTTCTACTTCTTCAAAAGTCATTTCATTAGTATTGTAAGGCTCTTCAAAGTAAGCTTTAAAGTCTAATCTAGCGCCGTCATGATACCCAGTTTCGATATGAACCTCGAAGTACATACTAATATCAACTCCTGCATACTCTTTATTCTTTGATACAAAGGTAGCTAAGTTATTGTAGTTTTTAGTATCAGTAGACTTAACTCCATACTCTTTAAATACCTCTACAAAGTATTCAAGTTCCTCCTCTACTTCCCACTGATCAGGATTAGAATACTCAGTTTCCCAATCTGTATGACTTATATCTATGCTACCCTCTGCACAATATGGGCATTCTACCTCCCCAATATCGTCTTCTAATTCATCTATGAATACTTGCTTTCCACAATGGTTACAATGAGTAAACTCTTTTTCTTGTGTTTCAGCAAATACATAGTATGCAGTTGCTAAATCTAATCTTCCAAAATTTGACGCTCCCATAATTAATAATTTAAAATTTGTGAAGGCGCAGGAATCGAACCTGCGTTAACCTTTACCCTCTGTCCCCTAGTAAGTAGAGCGAAACAAGCCCACTTACTACATAATAGAACATCTTTGATTCGAAAAGAAATAAAATACTTGCCATTTATTAAAGTTTTAGTTTTTCCATACTACTTTTACTAATCCTTGTAATAAACTTCCTAGTCCTAAGCCTATAAAAGAGGTGTTTAAGACAGTTTTGGCTTCTAGTACTACCAAAGGTTCAACAGAACCATTTAATAGCATTAGAGTTACTATTAGGGATATTAAAATAGTCAGACTTAGCATCACCCCAAACGCTAAGTAATAAAAGTACGTTTTCAATGTTTCTCGTGTTAATTAGAAGTTATTTTTAAGGAAGGTAGTTCTATACTATACTGTAAAATTGATCCAATACCTTCCATATTTCTTGATCCATTTCAAGAGTTTCATACTTATTGAAATCGAACGTATCTTTTAGCTCAATTGTGATATGGATATAATTATCCTCTCCCATGATATTCACCCAATAATCGAAACCGCTCACATCATAACTAAATGATATTGTATAGTGTGGCTTCTCAATAGTTGTTTCGAGTAGTCTCTCAACTTGTTCGTACTGCTCTTCTGTCAAACCTAATCCCCAATCTATCGTGGTGTGTAAGTCAACTATTTTATTCTCTAGGTCTGTTTCTATTCCATGAATATAATCATCATAAGCGAATAGTTGGCGAACTTGCTGTAATTGCTTTTCCATAACTAAATCTTTTTACAAAGGTAGTATTTAATTTGATACCACCAAACAATTAATGATAAAATTTTCAAAGTAGAGCGTGAACAATTATTTTACTAGGTCAATCTTAGCCACTAACTTGTATCGCTCAGGCATATTATTTTCAGCAACTTCTATTCTAATATCATCCTTATACTCCCATACATTATAAGCTCTACCTACTAACTTAGTAATAGTTTCAGTACCTGTTAATCCGTGTACAGGATGACTTCCAAAATTAAATGGTAAATATAAACTAATATTCTTTTGAGGTTTTAAGTGTCTAAACATCGATTTAGCATCAAGGTACACCACTCCACTTGAATACTCAATCATTTTACCACTTCGTCCACCAAAACCCCATGCATTACAAGTATTATAGGGCGTAGTACTTTTTATTGTGCCTAACTTAACTACTATTTTTTCTACCTCCATTACTTCATAAGATTATATCCAATGTTAATGCACTCAGTCAGCGCGCCATTGAATTGTTTATACTCTGCTTCTTCTATATCTTTATCACTTGGAATTAGGAACTCAACTTTTGCGCCCCCTCCTAAGTCTTGGATAAAATCCTGAATCTCTGATACCTCAGTATCATCAAAAGGTGTATAGTCGGCATCTACTAATGCTACTATCCAATCTATTGGTACGTGTATTTTAAACATCTTAATCTATACTTGTATGTTCTACATAAATTCTACACTTACCTAACCTTTGTAACTGTATAAGTTTGCGCTGTCTGATGAAAGTATTGATTGCTTCGTTATGACTATCTGTAATAACAGTCGCGCTTGGTATTCTAGTCTTAAACTTTCCGCGCAATTTATTACGTCCAATATATACCTCTGTAAGGTAATAGTATCCATTAAGAGGTACTAACTTATACCCTACTATTTTATCTATTAGGTGATGAGTAGTTGCGCCCTCAGCAATCACCTCATTATTTTGTACTGCTATATACATAACTAAATTTTAATAATCTTATCCACTTCTAAACCTACCATACTAAGATAAGTCCTAACATCCCCAATTGGCGCACCTAGATAAGGTACTACAATTCTACCAACATAATCTATAACTCCAATCCTATGTTTACTCCACAGTCTATAAACAGTATTACCACTCTTAGGATTCTTAAAAGTTGTAACTAAGATTGTTTCTACCTTAGCGGCGGGATAAACCCCCTCTTTATATTCTGACTCTAACTCTACTATTAACCTAGTAACTAAAATATTGTCCATAGTCGGCGCGTTATTTAAATGAATACAAAATTCTCTACTACTATACCTACATCAGATAAAGCCTCTCCTATATCAAAAGGAGTTCCCATATAAGACTCTACAGTAATAGTACCTACTCTAACAAAAGTATTAACAGTAGGATTAATATATAATAGTATGACTCCTTTATCTATTGAATCAATATGATGAGTACTTACTACTAATGTATCTATATTAATAGAACCTTTAGTAGTTAATAGATGCTGATACTTATCAACAAGTCTTACCTCTATCTTAGCTGTTTTAGTTGTTTCTAAACTCATAGCTTAATTATCTAGTATTAGTAATAAGATTATACCTATACCCCGAAGATACTCTCTTAGAAGGGCTTATTTTAGGTCTTGGTTGTGTGTATTATATAGATTGGGTGGGTGTCCACCCTATAATTACATTGTTTTTCAATAAAAATTTATCGTTTATCAATAAATAGTTTTTATTAACTCTTTGTAAATCAACCAACTAACTAAAACCACTAGAAATGGTAATCTTTTAGTACTTTATAACCATGATATCTTAGTGCTACTCTTAGGTAATCCTTTATAACGTCTTTTTCTATTTCTTTCTTTGTCCACTTCTCTCCGTATGATACTTTTACGGGGTAGTTTTTAGTGCCGTCTATTACTATGATTGGGTGGTAGGTAGTTATTGCGCCGTTATGCCCGTCTACTGCCATTACTCCTTTGCCCTCTCTTGGATTAAGCTTTACTTCTATATGTTGTGATAGTAAGTTTTCTTTGTTTGGGTACTCAAATATCTGATTTAAGTTGTTTACTAGGTATAACATGGTGCTTTTACTTTATGCGCCACCATAATATCTTTAAGGTTAAGCGCCGTTTATTAAATAATTCTCAGTTTTTCAAAGATTTCTTTGAGTCGAGTCAGAAAAATCCCCAGGGGTATATAAAATTTCATTGCGAATAATGCAATCTACCCCTCAAAAGGTAATGTTCCACGTGGAACACTTTGTATTTATACGTGTACTACTCCCATTAGGTAGAGCACTATTATTATAGATACAAGTAGTCCAAACTTCTTTAACGCCTTCTTATAATGTTCAAATATTACATCTGCAATCATTGCGCAAACTACTACTAACATAGATACGAATAGTAGTATGATAATAAGACAGATTAGTTTCATAACCTTATATTTAATATTAGTACCTTAGAACCAATTCGATCGGTTAGCATCGCGCCGTGACTAAGGTTAAGATGTTCCACGTGGAACAAAAGTAGAGCGTGAACATTATTTATCCTCTCCAAAATCTATTGGTACTAGCCAATTAGGGTACTCATTACTTTTTAAGTCGGAGTACTTCCACATACCCATACCATTCATAAATTGCCATTCCTCTTTAGTACCATCCCCCATAAATTTGTCAGTGTGCCTTCTATAGAACATTGCTACTAACTTTCCGTCCTTTGACAGTCTTGCATGAGTCGCGCCAATACTTTTAGCCTCCTCTAATATTTCCCCTGAAAGTTTCATAGTTACTTCATTAAGTTGTTAATACTTTCTAGTGCTATATCTTTATTATAGAATAGTTCACTTAGACTGCTATCAATTGCGCCAGCTTCTATATCATAAACTGATACGCCAAACTTTTTAATACCCATCATATCGACCTCGCTCAATTGTATTTCGTATTGGCTATTCTTATAATGCGCCAAATCTTTTACTGTAAAGATATTTGCGCTCATTGTTTGGAACGCTGTATCTTTCTTTGCTACTTTGTATTTAGATAGTGCCATAACTTTCTTTTTAATGTTCCACGTGGAACAATTACTTTCTTAATTTATTTAATAGGTATTCGATTAATGCTACAAATAATGCAGATACTAATAGTATACCTACTGCTGTTGATAAAACTGCTAAGTATTTCATTACGATAATGCATTCATTAAACCTATTAATTCCTCAGTCTTATATTCTGCGCTACTCTTACCATTGATAATAAGCCCGCCTGACTCCCCACAAGTTAGTTTGTACATCTTTCTTTTATAGATGCAGCCATCTGAACCTTTACAATCGTTTTTAACGTAGTCAGATAGTATCTCTATTACGCTATTCCTTAATCTTAATAACATAACCTTATAATTTTAAATTAGCTCCCACAAACCAATTCGATTGGATGCATCGCGCTTATTGTGGGAATTGTTCCACGTGGAACATTATTCTATTTCTGATAAATCAATATCGTTTATACTATTAGGGGTTTCTACTAACGCAGTTGCTTTATCTCTTACAAAGTGGTCTAAGCTAAACCCTATCTTAGGTAAGTCGCTGTATAGTTGCGCCACTACATAACCTCTATTTTGATGAGGTAAGTACATAGCTATATAGTCTTGATTTAAGTCAATGCCTAGCTTTTGTACAATCTCATGGTAATAGTTTGCGTCCTGCTTCATTTTACACTCCACCCACAGAGTAGGTTCGATCTCATTATTCCATACTCCATCTATTTCTTTACCTTGGATAACATCTACACTATGATTTTGTAGCGCCTCAATAACTTGTTTGTGGTCTACTCTACCGCCTTTATTGGTGTTTAGCCCAATATTCAACTCAAATTTAGCTTGTGCCATGATATATAAAATTTTAAATTAGTTCCATAAAAAAATCCCTATGCCGTTACTCATAGGGATTAATAATACACTGTTAGAAAAATATTGCCAAAACAAAATGTTCCACGTGGAACAATCCGTAATTACAATTTAGTGGTGTGCCTCTAATGAAAGATGACAAGAGTCTTAAACTCTACAACACACCTATAACAATTCCTATTTTCTACTTTGCAGGCTTTTACAAGTATAGCTTTAGGATAACTAAATAACCTTAGTATTTGTAGATTAGCCATAAGGCTAGATATATCTATTTTGATTTTTATTGTATGCGCGAGGGCAACTCTTTGTTTGAGCGTGTAAAGTCATGCCATTACACCTAAGCAACTAATATCATAGTTTAATACGTTTTTTCATTCACGTATTACCAAGTCGCGCCATACCAATATGTCAAAGAACTAACCTAAATTTTAGGTTATGCGCTATTAAAACCCTACACAATAACGCTCAAACAGTGTAGCGAGTTGAGCCACTTAAGACTCTCTGAAAAACATAACTCTCATAAAGAGTGCTAGACTTGCATCCCTCTAGCTAGGATTTGTTGAAACAAAGGTAAAACCTTTTTTCGAGATATGCAAATATTTTTTAAAGTATTTTTGCTTTACTTATTGTTTGTAGTGCTACTGCATTACGAGGACAAAGTTACAAATTATTTTTTAATATCCTAATATTTTTTGATAAATTTTTTAGCTTGCTAATTTACTCAGTCTAATAAAGTAAGAGGACGATATGACCATTTTTGTTGTCTTTGCTTTAATATATAACTTTCTATTACTTGGGCTATTCCTTTTATGTTTCATACAGCGGCGCAATGGCTTGTAATTCACATTAAAGAATATCTATCTAAATAAGATACTGTAAACAATATGTAATTTTGAACGTTTGTAATTGCTATTGCATTACGGGTACAAACTTAAAACATCTTTTTGATATATGCAAGAAAAAAGTGATTTATTTTTCTTTGTTAATATCAGCCGTTTGTCTTGCTGTTTGTTGATACAAATGTAGTGCATAATTTGTTAATAAGTTGTTAAATGGAATGTTAAGATATGTTAATGTTTTTAACCCGCCAAAAACCCCTATTGTATATAATGAATAGGCGCGCGTACACACGTAGTATAGTAAATATTTTTGATATATTCAAACACTAACAGTAATACATACTGATTACAAATAAGCTAGGAACACAGTACCCTCTAGGTAAAAGTCGAT
>JBOFGJ010000266.1:0-6406 GCA_051649065.1 Flavobacterium sp.
AACAATACGAAGAAGATATATTAAAGGATTCTAAAAAAAATAATAGATATGAAGTTTTTTAATAAGAAGGTAATGTTGGCTTTAGGGTTGGCTCTTTCTTTTGTAGGGTTTGCACAAGGGCAAACGAAACAGGGTAGAAAAATAGATGGAGTAGTAGGAGTAGTAGGTGATTACATTATCTTAGAATCAGAAATTGACAAGACGTTGTTAGAGCTTAAATCTCAGCGTATACCAGTTGGAGATTTGTCAAGATGTGATTTGTTTGAAAAATTATTAGAAGACAAGCTTTTTGCTAATCAGGCAATATTAGATAGTTTACCAGTAACAGATGCAGAGGTGACATCTTTTATGAATGATCAGATTAACCGAATGGTAGAGGAAGTAGGGTCTATGAATAAGATACTTCAGTTCTATAATAAAAAGAACGAAGAAGAGTTGCGTGAGACGCTTTTTGATATCGTTAAACAAAATAAACTAACTCAAAATATGCAACAGCATATCGTAGAGAAAGTAACGATCACTCCAGAAGAAGTACGTTCATTCTTTAATGAGATTCCAAAAGATCAATTGCCTACTGTGGGTGATGAGGTTGAGATAGCTGAGATAGTTATAAAACCTGAGATCTCTAAAGAACAAAAACAAAAAGTAATAGATCGTCTTAAGGAGATGAAGCAAGATGTATTAGTGAATGGAGCGAGCTTCTTTAGTAAAGCTGTATTGTTCACTGACGATAGAGCATCTGCTAGTAATGGAGGGTTCTATTCTATTAATAAGAAGACACAATTCGTTAAAGAGTTTAAAGAGGTAGCGTTTAACTTAGCTGAAGGAGAAATATCAGAGCCATTCGAAACAGAATTTGGTTTTCATATTATCTATTTAGAGAAGATTCGTGGACAACAACTAGACTTAAGACATATTCTTTTAGTACCTAAACCTACCGATGAGGCTGTAGTAGAGGCGAAGAAGAAGATAGAAGATATCCGTGAGAAGATAGTTAATAAAGAAATTAGCTTTGCGGATGCAGCAGCAGCTTCTTCTGATAACAAAGACACTAAGTTTAATAATGGTGTGATGAAAGATCCTAGATCACTAGATCCTCGTTTTGAACTTAATAATATGGAAGATAGAGAGCTATACTTCTTAGTATCTAATTTAAAAGAAGGAGAAGTATCTCCAGCAGCTTTAAAGAATGATGCACAAAAACAAGAGAAATATTACCGTATCGTAACAATCAATAAGAAGTATGCAGAGCATAAAATAGACTTTGCAGAGGATTATACGAAGGTTAAGAACATGGCTCTAAACAAAAAACAAGGTATCGAAGTTGAAAAATGGGTATCTAAGAAGATAATAGATGCTTATGTTAACATTCAAGGTGAATTTCGCGATTGTAAATTTCGTAATAATTGGCTGAAAAAATAAGAATATAATAATCTGAAAGATTGAAAACGACATTTTAGCAATAGGCTAGAATGTCGTTTTTTTTATGATTATAGACTATTTGTTGCAATATGATATTTTAAGCATTAAAAAATAAATAATTTCAAAAAAGAGTGGCCTGTTTATTAAAACTATTGAGTTTTATTCAGTGAAGTAGAATGTTTATAAATAATATTTTTTGTATTTGAGGGAAACATTAAAAACTTTTGAATATTAATTAGTTTGCTTAAATTTGTAGTGACAAAATTCGAAGCATGAGCCTGTCATAAAGTTATTAATGAGATTGATAAGTTTATAGGGTGATTACCTAGAAAAGAACTAATACTAAATAACATATATGGGTTGAGAGGATTTATCTGTCAGCTTTTTATTAAATAGACATTAACTATGAGCCTTTACAAGGATTACATCAACGAGATTGAAGAAAGAAAAAATCAAGGACTTAACCCTAAGCCTATTGATGGTGCTGAATTACTAAGTGAAGTTATAGCACAAGTAAAAGATACAGAGAATGAATACCGCGAGGATTCTCTAAAGCTTTTTATTTACAATGTTTTACCAGGTACTACAAGTGCTGCAGGTGTTAAAGCGAAGTTTTTAAAAGAAATCATCTTAGGTGAAGCTGTAGTAAAAGAGATTACTCCTGCTTTTGCTTTCGAATTATTATCACATATGAAAGGTGGACCATCTATAAAGGTTCTTCTTGATTTAGCTTTAGGTAATGATGTAGCTATTGCTCAGAGCGCGGCTAATGTACTTAAAACACAAGTATTCTTATACGATGCTGATACAGATCGTCTAAAAGAAGCTTTTTTAGCGGGTAATGCTGTTGCTAAAGATATCGTAGAGAGTTATGCTAAGGCAGAGTTCTTTACAAAATTGCCAGAGGTAGCAGAGAAGATAGAGATTGTTACTTTCATCGCAGGTGAAGGAGATATCTCTACAGATTTACTTTCTCCAGGTAACCAAGCTCACTCACGTTCTGACCGTGAACTTCACGGACAATGTATGATCACTCCAGCTGCTCAAAAAGAGATTAAAGCTTTAGAGGCTGCTAATCCAGGTAAGAGTGTGATGTTAATCGCTGAGAAAGGTACTATGGGAGTAGGATCTTCAAGAATGTCAGGTGTTAATAACGTAGCTTTATGGACTGGTAAACAAGCTAGCCCTTATGTTCCTTTCGTTAATATCGCTCCTATCGTAGGTGGTACTAATGGTATTTCTCCTATTTTCTTAACTACTGTAGATGTAACAGGTGGTATCGGTCTTGACCTTAAAAACTGGGTTAAGAAAACAGATGCTAATGGTGAGGTAGTTCGCAATGAAAAAGGTGAGCCAGTATTAGAACAAGTATATTCTGTAGCTACTGGTACTGTACTTACAATCAATACAAAAACAAAGAAACTTTATAATGGAGACCAAGAGCTTATAGATATCTCTAAAGCACTTACTCCACAAAAAATGGAGTTTATCAAAGCAGGTGGTTCTTACGCTATCGTATTTGGTAAAAAGATCCAAACTTTCGCAGCTAAATTATTAGGAACTGAAGCTCCTGTAGTTTTTGCTCCATCTAAAGAAATCTCTGTAGAAGGACAAGGATTAACAGCTGTAGAGAAAATCTTTAATAAAAATGCAGTAGGTGTAACTTCTGGAAAAGTATTACACGCTGGTTCTGATGTACGTGTAGAAGTAAACATCGTTGGATCTCAAGATACAACAGGTTTAATGACTGCTCAAGAGTTAGAAGCAATGGCTGCTACAGTTATTTCTCCTATCGTGGATGGAGCTTACCAATCAGGATGTCACACTGCTTCTGTATGGGATAAAAAAGCACAAACTAACATTCCTAAACTAATGAAGTTTATGAATGACTTCGGTTTGATTACAGCTCGTGACCCTAAAGGAGAGTATCATGCAATGACTGACGTTATTCATAAAGTATTGAATGATATCACTATCGATGAGTGGGCTATCATTATCGGTGGTGACTCTCATACAAGAATGTCTAAAGGTGTTGCTTTCGGTGCGGATTCAGGAACAGTAGCTCTTGCATTGGCAACTGGAGAGGCTTCTATGCCAATCCCAGAGTCTGTAAAAGTTACGTTTAAAGGAGAGATGAAACAACATATGGATTTCCGTGATGTAGTTCACGCTACTCAATCTCAAATGTTGAAACAATTCGGAGGAGAGAATGTATTCCAAGGTAGAATTATCGAGGTTCACATCGGAACTCTTCTTGCTGACCAAGCATTCACATTTACTGACTGGACTGCTGAAATGAAAGCTAAGGCATCTATCTGTATTTCTCAAGATGATACATTAATCGAATCATTAGAGATCGCTAAAGGGCGTATCCAAATTATGATCGAGAAAGGAATGGATAATGCTAACAAAGTGCTTCAAGGTTTAATCAATAAAGCAAATAAGAGAATCGAAGAGATTAAATCTGGTGACAAACCAGCATTAACTCCAGATGCTAATGCTAAATATTATGCTGAGGTAGTTATTGATTTAGATATCATTGACGAACCGATGATCGCAGACCCAGACGTAAATAACGAAGATGTATCTAAACGTTATACTCACGATACTATTAGAGAGCTTTCTTTCTATGGAGATAACAAACAAGTAGATTTAGGATTCGTAGGATCATGTATGGTTCACAAAGATGACTTAAAGATTGTTTCTCAAATGCTTAAAAACATCGAAAAACAAAATGGTACTGTTAAGTTCAACGCTCCTTTAGTAGTAGCTGCACCAACTTATAATATCATTGATGAGTTAAAAGCTGAAGGTGATTGGGAATACTTACAAAAGTACTCTGGATTTGAATTCAGTGACTTATTGCCAAAGAGCACGAACCGTACAGAGTATGAAAATATTATGTATTTAGAGCGTCCTGGTTGTAACCTATGTATGGGTAACCAAGAGAAAGCGGCTAAAGGAGATACTGTTATGGCTACGTCTACTCGTTTATTCCAAGGACGTGTAGTAGAAGATTCAGAACGCAAAAAAGGAGAGTCTTTATTAGCCTCTACTCCAGTAGTAGTTCTATCTGCTATCTTAGGTAGAATACCAACTATCGAAGAGTACAAAGCTTCTGTAGAAGGAATTAACTTGACTAAGTTCAAGCCTATTTCTACTAAATAATTAGAATAGTATTTATAAATATAAAGCGAGGTAGTCTATATAGATTACCTCGCTTTTTTTGGTATACTTTTACTCAAACACTTGACTTAGTTATAGCATTGTGCATGATGTTCTATTTCAAAATTGCAAGAATTGGCAATAAAGCAAAGTTTGTTGGCTTGGATATGCAGTTGTAGTGCTAACTCTTTTTGCGATTCATCTTTGATGTGTACTATTGGATTTAAAGCTACTTTGGTTATACGTCCGCTACCATTGGCATTTAGTACCAATGTAGCCTCAGAATTATCTTCATAAGCAAGTACCTCTATATCGTGTTGCTGGCACACGTATAAATACGACATCATATGGCAAGAGGTAAGGGCACTTAACAATAAATCTTCTGGATTTAACAATGTAGGATCTCCTTTAAAGGCTTTAGCAGCCGAAATAGATAAAATATCTTTTCCCTCTATTTTTATAGTATGGCTTTTGGCATACACCTTTTTGTTTGATTCTTTTAGTTTGTCAGTAGCAACCCAATTTAGGACTGCTTTAAAAAGATGTTTGTACATAGTATTCTTTTAAATAAGATGATGAATTCACAAATAGCATTTGCTTACCTATATATTTTGGTTGGTGAATTTAGATAGGGGATGTGTAACAGCTACCCTTATTAGCTTTGGTTTTTATTCAAATTTAAATAAAATACTCAACTAATCACCTTTTACGATATTATCCTTAAGTTTTAGCTCTCAAGTACTCTCTATAAACTTACTTTGTTTAAATAGAATCATTTTAAATATTGTGTTTTAACATTTTTATAGAAATTGTTTGAATCAAAAATTGCTAAATTGTATATATAATTTAATTGTAAAAAAATAACTTATATTATGGCTTTTGATATAGAAATGATTAAAAAAGTGTACGATAAGATGCCAGATCGCGTAGCTAAAGCTCGTGAGATAGTTGGTCGTCCATTAACACTTTCAGAAAAAATATTATATACTCATCTTTGGGATGAGATGCCTGCTCAATCATTTGAGAGAGGTAAGGATTATGTTGATTTTGCACCAGATCGTGTAGCATGTCAAGATGCAACAGCACAGATGGCATTACTACAGTTTATGCATGCTGGAAAAGAGAAAGTAGCTGTACCTACTACGGTACACTGTGATCACTTGATTCAGGCAAAAATAGGAGCAGCAACAGATTTGAAAGTTGCAGAAACACAATCATCTGAAGTATTTAATTTCTTATCGTCAGTTTCTAATAAATATGGTATTGGATTCTGGAAACCAGGAGCTGGTATTATTCACCAGATCGTTTTGGAGAACTATGCTTTCCCAGGAGGGTTAATGATCGGTACTGACTCACATACTGTGAATGCAGGAGGATTAGGTATGCTAGCTATCGGTGTAGGTGGAGCAGATGCTGTAGATGTTATGTCAGGTATGGCTTGGGAGCTGAAGTTTCCTAAACTAATAGGGGTGAAGTTAACAGGTAAATTAAACGGTTGGACTGCACCGAAAGATGTTATTCTTAAAGTAGCGGATATCCTTACTGTAAAAGGAGGAACAGGTGCTATAGTAGAGTATTTCGGAGAAGGAGCTACTTCTATGTCATGTACTGGTAAAGGTACTATTTGTAACATGGGAGCAGAGATTGGAGCGACTACTTCAACTTTCGGATATGATGATTCAATGAGAAGATACTTGGCTGCTACAGGTCGTCAAGATGTAGTGGATGCAGCTGATAAAGTAGCAGAACACTTAACAGGTGATGCAGAAGTATATGCTACACCAGAGAAATACTTTGATCAGGTAATAGAGATTAACTT
>JBOFGJ010000267.1:0-2290 GCA_051649065.1 Flavobacterium sp.
TCCAGATGTATTATTAGATAATACTGATAGAAACAGAACTTCGCCATTTGCTTTTACAGGTAACAAATGGGAATTTAGAGCAGTGGGATCTACAGCTAACTGTGCTGGGCCGATGACTGTATTAAATACGATCGTAGCAAAACAATTAAGAGACTTCAAAAACGAAGTGGACGCATTAGTTGAGAATGACGGATTAAAAAGAGATGAAGCAATCTTTAATGTATTGAGAGAATATATCAAAGACAGTGAAAGAATCCTTTTTGAAGGTGATGGATATGGTGATGAGTGGGAAAAAGAAGCTGCTAAACGTGGATTAAGTAATAACAAAACGACTCCATCTGCTTTAAAAGCGAAGATAGACCCTAAGGCTATTGCTACATTTGAAGAAATGGCAGTTATGTCAAGTGTTGAGATTCACGCTAGATACGAGATTGAATTAGAAGAGTATGTTAAGCGTATCCAAATAGAGGGACGAGTATTAGGTGATATCGCTAGAAACCACGTAATCCCAACAGCTATTAGATACCAAAACTTAGTAATCGAAAACGTTAAAGGTCTTAAAGAGATATTTGGTAATGAGGAGTTTGCAACAATCGCGGCTGAGCAATTACAAATGATTAAGAAGATCTCTCACCACATCGAGCAAATCAATGTGAAGGTAACTGAGATGACTAATGAGCGTAAAATTGCAAATAATATTGAAGATGTTGAAAAGCAAGCGCACGCTTATTGTGATAAAGTAAAACCTTATTTTGATGTTATCCGTTATCACAGTGATAAATTAGAAATAATGGTAGACAACGAACTTTGGACATTAACTAAGTACAGAGAATTGTTATTTACTAATTAAGATAGAGTGATAAAATAATTTAAAAGTGATCTTGCTGTAAAGTAAGGTCACTTTTTTTATGCTGATTAACTCCTTATATTCTTTACAATATCTCACTTATTTATCTTTAAACCCATAATCAGTATTAGCTAAATACTACAAAGTAATTCTACTTTATAGTTCTTTTATTAGCTCTATAACCATACTGATTGTTTTGTGAAAAGACCTAGAAGATTAGTCTTTAAAAGGACAGTGAAAATTTGAAATTCCTACATTGTAAAGATGTGTATTAAATCTTAATTTTTTTGAAACACCTTTGTTTGTATTATCTAAATTAATGGCTGCTTTTTTAACTAAATTTAAAAGTAAACTATTGTTATATAGTTGTTTGTGTAGATTTGTGATAGTATAGTGATAGTCTGCTATATTTTCTTAAATTTGTTAAGAATTATTTAATTCATACTGTTTTTTAAAACTATATAAACATAAGTAAGCGATTCGTTTGACTATAAGAATATACTATTTAGTTATCCTTGTCATAGTACACCTTATTTAGAAGAGATTATTGTTACGCTATGGAACAAAACATACCGATTAAACTATCTGTACAGAAGTATAATTACTTCAATTATACTTTCTGTATACAGAAATATCATTTTATACAACGAATTTTAATTGAAAACCAACAGACTTCTTATGAAGGAGTGAAGATGGTTCTCACTTCACAACTTGGTTTTTTCGATGATAATAGCATTCATATAGAGCGATTAGAAGCAAATACGACTTATACGATTGTTAAGTTTGACTTTAAATATAATCTACATTTTATCCGCAATATCGTGGAGAAAGATATAGATACGATACAGATTAGATTATACTCTGAAGAGGAGGTTATCGCAGAAACTTTCTTTCAGATTGATGTATTGCCAATAGACTATTTCGGTGGAATTGATGTTTTCCCTGAATTGTTAGTGTCTTATATCTTACCTAATCACGATGCTATATTGCCAATTAAGAAGAATGCGATTAGAATATTAGAAAGCAATAAGTTAACTCCTTCATTTGAAGGATATCAGTCTAAAGATAGAGAGCGTGTATTACAGATGGTATCAGCTATCTATCGTTCTATACAGAGTATGGATTTAGTATATAGTGCATTACCACCTAGTTATGAGCGTACAGGGCAGAGAGTTAGACTATTAGATCAGGTAGTAGAGACTAAGTTTGGTAACTGTTTAGATATTACCTTATTATTTGCTGCTTGCCTTGAAGCTATTAATCTTAATCCTATTTTGATCTTAACGAAAGGGCATATTTTTGTAGGTGTATGGTTAGTAGACGATCGATTTGATTCAATGGTTAACTTTGATCAGACAGCTATTACTAAATGTGCGGCGGCTAATATTAGCGAGCTAATCGTGATAGAATCTACGATGATGTGCAAAGGGGGAACTCATACAC
>JBOFGJ010000268.1:0-1292 GCA_051649065.1 Flavobacterium sp.
TACCATCTTCTGTAAATACAGCAGTCGCTTCATTAACTCTACTATCACCCCCCGACATTAATCGCTGTGGCTCTTCATAAGTTCCATCAGGGTTCATTCTAGAACGAAACAGTGCAGTATAACTCTCATTAGTCCATTCGTGTAACTCCTTACCAGTTTTATTTACTGTCTCCCTAGCAGAGGTAAATACAAACTGATTCTTCCATATCGCTGCTCCAAAATCAGAATAAGGAGAATTCACACTTAAATTAAACAATTCAAAATGATCTGATTTACTCGCTATATCTACTAGATAACTATCCTTAGAAGATTTGAACAATCTAGCTCTAGAATCCTCTTTTTCTAACATAGCGAACACCCCCATCATTTGATCTGCCTTTTGATAATTCTCAACAGACTTTAGCGTTTGAGCATATCGATAGTAATACTCTGAAGGGATAATCTCTACTCCTTTATCCTCATACTTCCCTTCAAATAACTCAGTGTACCACTGATTAGCATTAATTAACTTACCATTAAAATAATACGAGTTACCTAACTTCCTTAGCATTTCAGCATTGCTAAATCCCTTACTTGCTAATTTTTCATATATCTTAATAGCATTGACATAAGCTTGTTCTTCATATACTTTAGCACCTTGTTTAATCGTTGATTTTTGACCATAGCCCATACTCAAAAAACCAAAGAACACACTAAACAATAATGCCCTAGACCATATCTTTCTCATAATATACTAGAAGAAACGAGCTGTAGCTACTCTGTTATATTTATTAAAAATATCGAATCTCATAAAGATCTCATGTGATCCTGAATTATATCTAGCTAGTTTAGTTGTATCAGCATCATATGAATACCCTATAAAAAGTCCTTCATTCACTTGGAATCCAGCTAATGCACTAACTGATGCATCCCAACGATAAGCCGCTCCGATAGTAAACTTATCTACGATTAAGAAGTTAGCCGTTAAGTCCACTTGTACAGGTGCTCCAGAGACTGTCTTTACTAAGAAAGCAGGCTTGAACTTAAGGCTTGGGTTAAGCTCAAATACATGCCCTCCCATTAAATAGAAGTGCATCTTTTGACGCATTAACTTCTGTCCATCATTTTCTGTTCTATCTCTTGTCATAAAATTAGGAACAGACACCCCTAAATAAGACTTCTCTGAATACAAATACAATCCTGCTCCTACATTAGGGCTAAACTTATTATTGATATCCACAAAAGAAACATCACTTGGATCATGTATATCTAATTTATCCTTATCAAAATTTAAAAGATTAGCTGTAGCTTTT
>JBOFGJ010000269.1:0-1630 GCA_051649065.1 Flavobacterium sp.
AATCTAATGCTCGCTCATAAAATGCAATATCACAATATTGCTCTAACCCTCCAATAAGCTCAAACTCTCTCAGTTGTTCTGCTCCATAATACTCTAAAACAGAAAGGGCCAGCATTACTTTATCATAGTCGAAATTATCCGAACCAATAAATCGGGTAAAAAACTCAATATAAAAACGATAAAAAGAAACTTCCTCTACGCTTTCTACTGGTGATTTCTCTTCTTGATGAAGATATTCATATCCTTCAATCAACGCTTGTTCACAGGATTGATAATCTCTTTCATTAATACTCTGAGCAATAAAAGTAACTAACTCTTTAAAATTCATTTCTCTTTTTACTTTTAACTAGGATTACTATTTAGCTGATCATTTTGTAACTCGCGTACTATATTCCAATAATTTCCTTTTCGAGAAAAGCTAGTAGGGTTTGCTTGTAAAGAAGCTTCATAAAATTGAATTCCCAACATGATATTTTCCTGTAGTTCTCTTCCATTTACAAATACACGCGAAATGAATTCCGATAACTCACAATGTCTAGTATAAACTTCCTTCTCTGTTATATATCCCACTACCCCACCTATTCTACAAACTAAACTATAGAGCGCATAATTAAATCCTAAAATACCATAACCTACAATAGCATAGCGTTGTGGATATAATAAACGATATCTATTTTTCAAGTAAGCGCCTTCTAGTTGCTCTAGGTGCTTTTCAAAAGCAACCTCATCAAAGTGATATATCTCTTCAATAATATCTTTTACATTAGCATGAAAATACTCACCTTTTTTTAAATTATGTAAGAAAACACGAAACGACTTACTATTCTTGATTTGATGCATTTGCATAAACCTTCGCATATCATAAACATGTTCTTCATTATTTGGATCTAAACCGAAAGGCGTGTCTAATAAAACATCTTGAAAATAATACAACAATAAACCATTAGAAATAGATTTTGGATTATCAAGAAAACTACCTAATGCTATACATTCACTCATAATTACACTTTTAATTGATTCACTAATACACTTAATGCTTGAGAATAATCGGCTGTATAAACACCAGATTGAACCATTGCTTCTATTCCTATAGCATAAGCTCCACTATACATCGTACCATGTAACAATTGAGCAAATACCATGCGAGCCATCGCACCTATCAAAGGATAAGTACCTGATGGGGCTGTCTGTGGATCTAATACAATTAGATATAGTTTTTGATAAAACGCTATAGTTTGATCAACATTAGCAGCCAAGAACTCCTTCACACCAACCATATTGGTCAATATCGGAGAAAAGACAATTGGATTATCAATAGCGCTACGAGTGTAATCATTAAAGTGATAACTAATCATTAGTAAATTTTCTTTGTCAATCGAAAAACTCATCATTAGCCCTGCTATTTCCACATCTGACAACACTGTAGTTACTCCTTGTTGTTCCTCATCAGAAAAGTACTGTTCGTCTTCATCTACTATTGCTTGATTAGCGATCTCATCTATTTGCTCTTGCTGCTGATCACCATAAAACGAGTCTTCTTGCTTCTCTACTTCTTCAAAATGATACTTCTTCAACTCTCTAACAGCCACCTGTAAACGATCTAAGTAATTTGACCAATAACTGTTTTTTT
>JBOFGJ010000270.1:0-1679 GCA_051649065.1 Flavobacterium sp.
ACAACAACAAATTGATAGAGTTGTAAATATTTTAAACAATAGACCAAGAAAGAGATTTGGTTTTAAATCGCCTAATGAAGTTTTTGCAGATAAATTAGACAAAATAGCAACTGTTGCATTTATAACTTGAATTCACGAATGAAAAGATATATAGCTAAGTTTAAAACGAATGAAGTAAGTCCTAAATCTGCTACATCACAGCATTCTATTTACTCCGGTATTGGAGGGATGATCGCTATAGGTGTTATCGCGTATATGACTAAAGAATTGTCTATGCCATTAATTATGGCACCATTTGGAGCTACTTGTGTGTTAGCATTCGGAGTGCCTGATAGCCCGTTAGCCCAACCTCGTAATATTATAGGAGGGCATCTACTAGCAAGTGTAGTAGGATTGTTATGTCTTACATTGTTTGGTACAGAGTGGTATTCTCTAGCTATAGGAGTAGGAGCGGCTATTGGATTAATGTTGCTAACTAAAACTACGCATCCACCCGCAGGTGCAGATCCATTAGTAATTATATTAGGGGGAGCTAGTTGGTCATTTCTGATTAATCCAGTATTGACAGGTGCAGTGATTATTACAGTTATCGCGTTGCTGTTTAATAATATTAGCAAAGTCAGAAAATATCCTAAATATTGGTGGTAGGTAATGTAAACAAAAAAGGAGTACATAAACGTTAAGTTATATACTCCTTTTTTGTTATTTAATAAATTCAAATAAAGTGAATCTATACTTCAAATAGATAAGTAAAGAATAATTTTACTTATCATAGTTAAATCCTTTTTTAGCATTTTGTACGCCAATGGATTCTATATCTTTTATAGCAATTGTACTGTATCTATTTAGAAAACGACTATAACACCCTTTAATAGAATCGTTTGTTAGAGTAACAGAATCGAAGTAGTAAGTCCTTATTTTGCCATTTTTGAGTGTTAATTGCATTTCTATAGAAGGAGCATTCTTGATTTTTACTATTTGACCTTTAGAATTATAAACCTTAAGTGTATCTACTCCATTCATTTGATAAGAGAAGTTCCCCATAACGGTAGGGCCATTAAGTTTAGTGTTGATTTGCTGAGGGTTTGATTTAGCCTCTTGTAGTTGTTCTGTTAAGCTATTTACAGGTAAAGTATAGGTGGCACAGGCTCCCATTGTTAGTGTTAAGCCTATAAATAGAATAGTATTTTTAAAATGCATTAGTAAATATTAGATTGTGGTGTTTATATATAAACAAAAGTATAATCTGTTTTAATGTGAACAAAATTATTGAAGATAACTGAACAAGTATTTTAGTGCTAAACTCAAAATATCTATCTTGCAGGTAACAAAATCAACAATACATGAAAAAAGTAATATTATCAGCCTTTATCCTTTGTGGAAGCTTGTTACAGGTAGTAGCACAGAATCCTCAAGCGTATAAAAATGGAGTTATCGTGTCCGCACATCCAGAGGCTAGTAGAGTAGGAGTAGATATCCTTAAAAAAGGAGGTAATGCAGTAGATGCTGCTGTAGCCGTAGAATTGGCATTAGCTGTAGTATATCCAAATGCTGGTAATATAGGTGGAGGAGGATTTATGGTGTATCGCGGTCATGATGGTAAGATAGATGCATTAGATTATAGAGAGAAAGCACCGATGCAAGCAAGAGAAAATATGTATTGGGGTGGTGATGGAGAA
>JBOFGJ010000271.1:0-1172 GCA_051649065.1 Flavobacterium sp.
AGAGTCTCTGAGAAGAATCTTCTGTCCCTATGCTTTTTTGGAGGTACATTAGGTGCGTGGATAGCGATGAGTAAACTTAGACATAAGATATCTAAAGACTCCTTTAAGGTCAAGTTCTTTGCAATACTAGCGATACAGGTAGCTCTGTTTTTTATGGTATTTAAGAGGTAGTGGGTTGGTTAACGGTGAACAGTTTATAGTGAACGGTTCTCAACCTTGTTGTTTTAAGCCAAAGCAACTTCATTAGCATATACAACTTATCACTTTTAATAATTGTATTCTCTTTGATTCGATGCTATATCTAAATCACATTTAAACTTCCCTAGTAGGGTCTTTTTTTTCATTTGAATAGATGTGTCCATTTGAGGAGTCTTAGAACAGATAACATATGCTTTTCGCTTACTCTTAGAGTCTTTACCTAATACATTAATCGTTTCTATAATTTGTCCCAATGCTTTACTAAGGTCTTGTCCTTTTAGTTCAATATAACAATCTACTACTTCCGTAACCAACATAAAATCACAAGCAGTATCGTTCTTTATATGACAACCATCTACTTTTATCTTAGTGGACTCTACCTTGTTCTTATTAACTAAAGTCAGCTTCCTCCCGTTCTCTTGAAAGACAAACTTACTGCGTGAATCAGTTTCTTTACACTTTACATCTATCTTATTCAGCATATTCTATGTCTAAAAGTTGGTCAAATTCTCTCCCTATCATATTAGACACCTCATCTAATAACTCAGCGTTAATGATATGATTCTCCTGATCAATCAGATCTTTTAGTCCATCTTTAGTTAGTGCATACGCCCCTATCTGACTACAATCAAGCAATGTATCTTTCGCTATGACCTTCTCTACAGCCTCGCGTTTAGATTCGTCTTGATTAATAATATTACCCGCATAGATTAGATTATTAAACGAAGTCAATATATACGGACTATGTGTAGTGATAAATAACTGTGTATTATCAGGATTACTATTATACGTCTTTGCCAGTAGTTCTACTATAGCCTTCTGTGCCGTTGGGAACAAATGAGCCTCAGGCTCTTCGATATATAAAGTACTACCCGTCTTAATTAACTTCTTTGTGTAAATTCCTTTCAAAATCAATAATAAAGGTAAAGCCTCTTGTTGTCCTGATGAAGCATTTCTTAATTCTACTTTTCTAT
>JBOFGJ010000272.1:0-4316 GCA_051649065.1 Flavobacterium sp.
GAGCCTTTTGATGGTTTCTTAACTAAAGTAAAAGAGAGATGTACAGAGGTAGGTGCCTTAATGATCGTAGATGAAATACAGCCTGGTTTTGGAAGAACAGGTAAGTTATTTGGTTTCCAAAACTATGATGTAGTACCAGACATTATCGTTATGGGTAAAGGAATGGGTGGAGGAATGCCAGTAGGTGCGTTTACAGCAAGTGATGCACATATGGATTTACTTTATGACAATCCTAAGTTTGGACATATTACTACATTCGGAGGTCACCCAGTTATCGCTGCTGCTAGTTTAGCTACGCTAAAAGAGCTAGTAGAAACAGATATTATGGAACAGACTCTTGTCAAGGAAAAATTATTTAGACAACTATTAGTTCATCCATTGATAGAAGAAATAAGAGGACGTGGATTAATGATTGCTCCAATGACTAAGAGCGCAGACATTACCAATAGTGTAATTATGAAATGTCAAGAAAAAGGATTGATTTTATTCTGGTTATTATTCGAAGGAAAAGCTATTAGAATCACTCCTCCTCTAACAATATCAGAAGAAGAAATAAAAGAAGGATGTGCTATCATTATTGAGGCACTAAATGAAGTACAAAATGAATTAGGATTATAATATCCTATGTAATCAATTTAAACAAATATGCATTTAGATAACGAAGAAGAAGAATACAAATTATCTCTATCTCGTTTTGAATCAATGTTAAAAACCAATAAGGTTCTATTTTTTGATTCAGAAGAATTTGAGAATATCATTCTACACTACCTCGATTCTGGAAAGCTAAACTTAGCGAATAAAGCGCTTAAACTTGGATTAGAACAGCATCCTAACTCTATTGGTTTAAAACTTGTAGAAGTAGAATTATTAGTGTTCCAAAACAAGTTAGAAGCGGCAGATCGCTTACTTAACGAAATAGAAAGTATTGATCCGGAGAATGAAGAAGTCTTTATTCAACGTGCAACTGTATATTCTAAAAAAGGAAGACACGAAGATGCTATTGTATCACTACAAAAAGCTTTAACATTAACAGAAGATCTATCAGATGTCTATTCCTTATTAGGAATGGAAAATCTATTATTAGACAATATAGAATTAGCTAGAGATAACTTTATACTATGTTTAGAGCATGACGACGAAGACCAGTCTGCTCTTTATAATGTGGTATACTGTTTTGATTTTTTAAGTGAACACGACGAAGCTATAGATTTCTTAAATAAATTTATAGATAAAGCGCCTTATAGTGAGATAGCTTGGCATCAGTTAGGAAGACAGTACTTCGCTATTAAAAATTATGAAAAGGCAGAATGGGCTTTTGACTATGCTACTTTAATAGATGAAGAATTTATAGGTGCTTATGTTGAAAAAGGAAAAACACAAGAAAAATTAAATAAGTTTAAGGAAGCGATAGAAAACTATATGATTACCCTTGAACTAGACGATCCTACTTCGTATGTTTTGATGCGCATAGGTAGCTGTTACGAAAGTTTAAACAACTTCCCTCAAGCGTACCAATATTATAAAAGAGCAGTACACGAAGATCCTATGTTAGATAAGGGATGGATAGCACTTACAGATTTGTGCATCCTAGAATCTAATTATGATAAAGCACTATTCTATTTACAAAAAGCATTGCAAATAGATGAGTTCAATGAAAAATATTGGATTAGACATGCTATATTAAACAAAACATTGTTTAATTTTGAAGAAGCTGAACGAGGATATAAAGTTGCTGCTGAGCTTGGTAGTGACATTGTAGAGCATTGGACAGGATGGGCAGATGTATTGTATCTATTAGGTGATTTTGATAAAGCTATAGAAAAGTTATTACAGATAGCGAATTTCCATGCTAATGAAGCCGATATAGATTATAGATTAGCCGTTATATACTTTACTCTTCATAATATAGATAAAGGGACAGAGTATCTAATTAGTGGGTTAAATAAAGACTTTGAAAAAAGAACACTGATAGAAACTTACTTTCCTAATCAATGGGAAAACCCAATAGTACAGAGTATTATCAAAAATCATAAATAAATAAAAAAGCTATTCAATTGAGTAGCTTTTTTTTATAACTAAAAATATGGATAAACGTTACGGATTAATAGGTAAGAATATAGATTACTCTTTCTCACGTGCCTATTTTGCAGAGAAATTCGAGAAACTAAAAAACAACAATAGTGAGTATGTAAACTTTGATTTACAATCTATCAGTGAATTTGGTGACCTATTAGAATCACAAAAAAACCTTAGAGGTTTAAATGTGACTATTCCATATAAGCAATCTATTATTCCTTATCTAGACTCTCTTTCTAAGAAAGCAAAAGCTATAGGAGCTGTAAATACAATCCAAATAACCAAATCAGGAAAACTAAAAGGCTACAACACAGATTGGTATGGTTTCTATTATTCTTTAAAACCATTACTTAAGTTTCACCATAAAAGGGCATTAATACTAGGTACCGGAGGAGCAAGTAAAGCGATTGAGTACGCATTAAAGAAGCTAGGATTAAAATATACATTTGTCAGTAGAACCAAAGATACCAATACCCTACTCTACTCAGAATTGACAGAAGAGATTATGGCTAAATATACGCTGATAATTAATACTACTCCTGTGGGCACTTTCCCTAATGTAGATCTAATGCCAGAAGTTCCTATTGATTATCTATCAGAGAGACATATCGTATATGATCTTATATATAATCCAGAAGAGACAGCGCTGATGAAGGCGGCTCAATTAAAAGGAGCGATAGTTAAAAATGGTTATGAAATGTTAGTACTTCAAGCAGAAAAAGCATATAAAATTTGGAATAAGCCATTTGTGGGTGATTAATAGTAAATAATTGATTTATTAGACACTAGCTAAATTAAAATGCGAATTATTCATTATTTTTTACTAAATTTGAGAGAGCATGATATATAATCAAGCTTTACTACATATTGTTTAAATAAATACTTTTCAAACATGTTAGAACAAAAGAATGATAACCTGCATGAGCTAGCAGATGGACAAAAACCGGAATCAAATTCAGACGCGGTTGTCCCAACTGATAAAGAAAAAGCTCTTGATTCTATTACCGCATCAAATGCTGCAGAAGGCGAGGATTTAGAATCTTTACAAGATACTAATATCCCAACAGTCAATTATGAAAAGTTAGATCTTGAAAAACTGACTAAAGAACTTCACAAGCTAATTAAGCATCACAAGGTAACAGCTATCAAAGATCACGTAGAAGAAATTAAAAAAGAATTCTACAGAAAGTATAACGATCTAATAGAAGAAAAGAAAGATGCTTTCTTTGAAGAAAACCCTGATGCAAATGATACAGACTTCCAGTATATTCTACCGATTAAGACTGAGTTTGATCATAACTATGAAGAATTTAGAGTTGCAAAAAATGCATATTTTAAGCAACTTCAAAATAATCTAAACGCTAACCTTGAAAAACGCTTATCTATCATCGAGAAATTAAAACAACTCATAGATAATAGCGAAAACAATGGAGACGCTTTAAAACAACTTGGCGAACTTAGAGATGAATGGAAAGCAGCTGGACCAATACCAAAAGATAAATACAATCACGTTTGGAATAACTATCATTTCCATGTAGAAAGATTCTATGATCAGCTACACTTAGATAGAGAATCAAGAGATCTAGACTTTAAATATAACCTAGATCAAAAACTGAAACTTATCGCGAGAGCTGAAGAGTTACTTAACAACCCAGATGTCATTAAATCTTTTAGAGAATTACAAACTTTACATAGAATATGGAAAGAAGAGATAGGACCTGTAGATAGAGAGATTAGAGAAAAGATATGGGATCAGTTTAGTGAAATAACCAAACAGCTTCACGATAAGCGAGAATTACTATTTGATCAACTAAGAAGTGTAGAAAAAGAAAATCTAACTTTAAAAGTCTCTATAATAAGCGAAATAGATCTATTATCTAAACAAAAAGTAGCTAATCATAACCAATGGCAAAAAGAAATTGCTAAAGTTGAAGAATTAAGACAACGCTTCTTCTCTATTGGTAAAGTTCCTGCAGAAAACAATGAAGAGGTTTGGAATCTTTTTAAACTAGCTACTAGAAACTTCAACAGCAATAAAAACGCTTACTACAAAGAGTTGAAGAAAGAGCAACAAGACAACTACGCTAAGAAACTTGCCCTAATTAAGAGAGCACAGGAACTTAAGGATAGTGATGACTATGCTAAGGTCACTCCTATTATGAAAAAAATACAGGATGACTGGAAAGTAATAGGTCACGTACCTCGTAAATACTCTGATCAGCTTTGGGCAGACTTTAAAG
>JBOFGJ010000273.1:0-1395 GCA_051649065.1 Flavobacterium sp.
TCATATCAATAGTTAAAGTTGTATTACAGCAAGTTACAAATAATGAAAAGGATACGCAAGGGAATAGTAATGAAGAATTAAGAATGTTTGCCTGTGAAAGGGAGCAGGGAGTGGGGAACGGGGAACCGAAAACAGAAGCCTTGCGGTATAGAGAGCAACAAAATCACTAAAAACCAAAATCACAAAACAACAAAAGAGAAAAACAATCCTATCTTAGCAAAAAAAAGAAAAGGATGAGTTGGAGAGCAGAGCAAGTATACACTGTAGCTAATACAGAACTTATAAATCACTTAGCGCAAATAGAGAGCTTAAGACCTGGATTATTTAAGGTAGATAAACTAGAGAAAGGAATAAGAAGTGAATGGACTAGAGAGATATTCTTTGAAAACGAGCAACACGAACGAAGAGGTAGTGTACACAGTTTACCTGAAGGAGGTCTGTTAGTTATCAATCCCTCTATGTATAGAGTGAGTTATGATGATAAGGACAATTCTTTCTATGAAAACTATCAAGTTTATAAGGAGAATAAATGGAACTTCCTTAAAGATATCGAGATAGAACCTATAATTATTTCTCTTAGCCTAACTCCAGAACAGTGTAAACTATTGGCCTTCCTAAAACGATTAAATGAAGAGTTTAAACAACCATTTGTTTATTATAAATGTGAAATGTGGGGTGGAGATATTGACGAAGAAATAGTCGTAGTCTTTGATGGAGAGATGAGAGTGTACTACTTCGATGATATGAATGGAGAGTTTAAACAGATGATAGGTACAGAGATTAAGGAACTAGAAGAGACCACAGCATTGCAACAAGGATTAAAAGAAATAGGCTTACACTTGCCTACACGTTTCTTTGCACTACACGAGACATCATTTGATTGGCAACCGTTTTTAATTAAGAATTTTTAATGAAGGAAAGGGAAATAGGAAACAGGGAACAGGTTTGCTTAGCGGCATTATGTACACAACAGTTATAGATTACCTTATTGTCTGAATTAGGATATAAATGATTTATGGATTAGTAGGCTGCTTTGTGATAAGGAACGGATTACAAATCCGCTCCAACAAACCACAAATCATAAAGACACTAACCAACAAAACCCACACATAACTCCGCAATCAAAGTCTATTAATGCCGAATGGAAAAAACAAATCACAAAATGACAAAACCACAAAAAAACAAAATCCCCCATTCCTTAAAGTTTTACTAAATTATTCGAATGTACTATAGTCCCTGAATCTTGTTTAAAAAACAGCATATAGAATCATTCGGTATATTTATTGATATGATGTTGTGATTTTATTAGAAGAGTTGAAGCCTTTTTGGAATTTCATTGACAGGGTAAAGCGATTGGACAAAATAAAGAAACTATAGGATTATTTATATTTGTGT
>JBOFGJ010000274.1:0-4658 GCA_051649065.1 Flavobacterium sp.
GCGGATCAGGAGATGTGTCTGTATTTGAGGTTATCGTGAAAACTAGAGATAACACAAATCGTATTTTATTAAAAAGTGATCGAGGTCAAGCAGAATTGACAGCCTTATCAGCAGTATTACATACAGAAGCTCTATTGAATAAAAACATTCAATCCGGTCAATACTTTGCACATCAATTATATCGAGAAGATGAACTTTTAAAAGGGTTACAACAATACGATTCTATAACAGTAAAAGTAATATAATGAAGAAAATCACTATAATCAACGGTCATCCAAATAAAGATTCCCTGTGTTTCGGATTAGTAGATGCATATATGAAAGGAGCTAAATCTAAAGGGGCTGAAGTAAGGGTAATAACTGTAGCACAACTTAGCTTTAACGCTAATCTACAGTACGGATATCAAAAGCGCATGGAGTTAGAGCCTGATTTATTAAAAGCGATAGAAGATATCAAATGGGCAGATCACCTTGTGTGGATACACCCTGTATGGTGGGGAGGTTTGCCTGCTTTATTAAAGGGGTTTATAGATAGAACATTCTTACCTGGTATTATGTATCAGTACAGAGAGAATAGTATATTATGGGACAAACTGCTGAAAGGAAAGACCGCACATATTATCACTACTTTAGATCAGCCAGGATGGTATTATCGCTTGATGTATGGAAGACCTAGTGTAAATCAACTAAAGAAATCAACACTACAGTTCTGTGGAGTATCTCCTGTTAAAGTCACGTATATGGGGATTATCAGAAACTCTACAGATGTACAAAGAGTCAAATGGATAACTAAGGCTGAACATTTAGGTGCTCAATTAAGTTAGTTATCATAATCTGTACTTTGTCCTATTTTATCTCCTATTCGAATAAGAATAAATAATTAGAACGCTATTAGTTTTGTAATATCAAAATAATAGCGTTTTTTTATTATTTACAGCAACAACGTTATTATTCAAATTGAAAAGACAATAAGAATGGAAGAGTTTATAGATTTTGACAATTTAAAACGCCCTGTGTTAGTACAGTTTTATGCAGAGTGGTGTGCACCATGTAGGACACTATCAGGCATAATTGACCATATAGAGGAAGATATAGAAGCAGAGGTAGATTTGATAAGAGCAGATATAGATCAAGCTAAAGAGCTAAAAGAAGAGTTCTTTGTTCGTTCTGTACCTACCATGATTTTATTAAATAAACAGGGAGATATTTATTGGCGTCAAACTGGTGTGGTTTCTCCTGAAGAGATAATGAAGCACGTGTGGAATGTAGATAAGTAATACCCTAATCTGGGTTAAATTAGAGTAATGAATAACGTTGTATTATTAATGGAGTATGCTTTATTACTAGGTATTGGAGCGACTATATTTATGGATGTGTATGCAGTAGTGATTAAGAAGCTATTTAATATACCCTCTTTAGACTATGCGATGGTAGGCAGATGGATAGGATCATTTACTAAAGGAGTTTTTAGTCATTCTAATATTATGCAAGCTACTCCAGTGAAGAATGAGAGAGCTTTAGGATGGATAGCGCATTACTTAATTGGTATAAGTTTTGCCTTTGTATTGCTAGTAATTTGCGGTGTAGAGTGGCTTTTAGCGCCAACATTCTTACCAGCATTAATTATAGGAGTGGCTACGACAGTATTTCCATTCTTTATGATGCAACCCGCTTTTGGGTTTGGTATAGCAGCTTCTAAGACACCAAAACCAAGTACAGTGAGATTGAGAAGCCTTCAAGCTCATACTGCTTATGGTATTGGGCTATATGTAGCAGGAGTAGTAATATCAGTGATAATAGGATAGCAGATGAATCAAGGAGAAAAAGAGATTAAACAGATAGAGACGATACAAGATTTTAAAGAGCACTTCTCAGTGCCAAATAACAGTAGCTGTGAAGAGTGTAGTAGTCTGCGCTATAAGGAAGGCGCGGGGTATATGGAAGTCTTGTCTTTAGCAGATTTAAAACAGCGTGATGATCTGTTCTTAGGAAGCCGTACACGTAAGCGATTTTACAGTATGATACTCGTGACTAAGGGAGAAGTGACTGAGGTGATAGGAGCTACAGAGTATCGACTAGGAGAGCAGATGATGTATTTTGTCTCAGATAATCAGCTGCACCAAATTAAAGATTGGACAGAAGATCTAGAGGGATATATGTGTCTATTTGATTCAGATTATTTCTTACTGTGTATTAAGCATCAAATTAAATTGACTAGTTTTCCCTTTTTCCAATTAGATAAAGTGCCTTATGTACAACTAACAGAGAGAGAAGTAGAGATGATGGAACATCTGTTTTGGAAGTTAAATCAGGAGCAATGCCAGAAAGAGACTTTTAACGATGATCTCTTAGTTCGTATGTTTTTAAATATAATCTTGATAGAAGCAGAGCGCATTTACAATAGACAAGCAACAATGACACCTTTTGTATTATCGCGAAAAGAACAGCTAGTTGCACATTTTCAGCTTTTAGTGACACAGCACGCTATTGAGTTTAAACAAGTTGGTTATTATGCTGATTTATTAAATGTACACCCTCATTACCTAAATGATTTGGTAAAAGAAGTATCTGACCAACCAGCGAGTTATTTTATTCATAAGTATTTAATAGAGGAGGCCAAATCTAGATTGATACAGACTAATGCTACAGTTGTTCAGATAGCTTTAGACCTTAACTTTACAGAAGAATCATACTTCGGAAGGTTCTTTAAGAATAAAACAGGACTAACTCCTCTACAATATAGAAAACAACATAAGCAACACTAATGTTGCCTATCCTTTATAAAACAAAAACAGAGACCGATAAGTCTCTGTTTTCTTGTATGTAATATATTGTATTTATTAGTGTCCTGCACCAGCGATAATCTTACCAGCTCCTTTTTTAATCAATAATAGAATAAACGGAATACAGATAAGAAACAGTACTCCTAAGAACATAAATACATCCATATAGGTTAGTACAGTAGCTTGTTTTGTTACTCCTAGGTCTAGTAGTGTATATGCTTTTTGTAAGGCTTCATCAGTAGTGAATCCCTTCGCCATAAAGCTCTGTTGCAAAGTAGCTACACGAGTCTGCACTTCATACGAAGCCGTGTCTAGATGACTTACTAATCCCAATCTGTGGTTAACTGTCCATCTAGAGATAAACGTCGTGATTAAGGCGATACCAAATGATCCTCCTAACTGTCGCATCATCCCTGTAAAAGCAGCTCCTTCACCGATCTCTTTGTTTCTCAAGTTAGATAATGACAGTGTAGTGATAGGAACAAATAACAGACCTAATCCTACTCCTCGTACTACTAACGGCCAGAAGAAATGCTCACTTCCTGTATCAGGTGTAAGTACATTATGTGCCCAGAAACTGTATAAGAAGAACACTAAGAATCCAGCTGATACTAAGTATTTAGGAGGTACTCCTTTTTGTAACATCCTAGCGATAAACGGCATCATAAATGCAGTCATTAATGAACTAGGCACTAATAGCATCCCTGCATCTGTAGCTGTCCACCCTAAAATAGACTGTGTATAGATCGGAATAATAAAAGTAGAACCATATAGTCCCAATCCTAAGATAAAGGACAGCACAGTACCTATAGCTAGATTAGAATCTTTAAGTACTCTTAAATTAACAATAGGCTTGTCACAGGTCAGCTCTCTCCATACGAAGAAGAAGAACCCTAATACTGATGATATGGATAGAGTCAGAATAGTACTGTTCTCAAACCAGTCATCTTGTTGCCCGTGTTCTAATACATATTGTAGAGAACCTACTGCTATGGCTAATAATATAATTCCTAAGAAGTCTATCTCATTTAGTTTGCTCTTCTCAGCGTATTTAGGACTTCTAACATATAATATCGCTAGTGTAGTAGCGATAATTCCCAATGGGACATTGATGTAAAAGATAAATGGCCAAGAATAGTTGTCTATAATGTATCCTCCTAATGGAGGTCCAAGTGTAGGTCCTACGATTACCCCCATACCGTAAATTGCCTGAGCAACACCTCTTTTCTCTATGGGATAACTCTCCGTAATAATAGTCTGAGAAGTGACTAATAAGGCACCTCCTCCTAAACCTTGTATAAAACGGAATAGTATAATTTCCCATAGGGTAGTAGAGTATCCACATAAGAACGAAGCTACGGTAAAGATGATGATGGAAGCTGCAAAGTAATTACGTCTTCCAAATTGTTGTGAGAGCCAGCTAGTCATCGGCACTACGATTACATTGGCTATAGCATAGGCTGTTACTACCCATGCAATATCAGTTAGTGAAACACCGATACTACCTTTCATATCATTCATGGCCACATTGACAATAGTAGTATCTACAATCTCAAGTAACGCACAAAGAATAGCTGTAATTGTAATGATTATTCGACGATAACCATGCTCTACTAAGCTTTCTTCACTCATAGTTTATCGTCCGCTTTTAATGTTTACATCGATATCTACGTTCATTCCTGCTTTAACATGTGCTAACATTTCATCCTTAGGATTAGTGAATAGTATCTTAACAGGTACACGTTGAACTGTTTTTACGAAGTTACCTGATGCATTGTCAGGTGGTAATAAAGCAAACTTAGCACCTGTAGCAGGAGACATAGAGTTGATTGTTCCTTCAAATTTGTGTTTAGGAAATGCATCTACTTTAATCATT
>JBOFGJ010000275.1:0-1111 GCA_051649065.1 Flavobacterium sp.
CACCCCACTTATCGTAAATAATACCTATTAAGTCTTTCAAGTCAGCAATTGAACGCTCTGTAATTTGATAGTCTAACTCCCTAACTGATTGAGAAACTCCAACTAAAAGCAATAAAGAATCTATCTTAGCAAAATCTAAAGCCTTTGCATTTTCTTTTACATAAGTTGCGTTAGGATCTAAACCATTATTTATTAGATAAACTTTTAATTGCTCATCTGTGAACGTGCCTACTAAAATACCTTTAAATGCTTCTAAATTTGTCATTACTCTTGTCTGATTAAACCTAATTCCTCACGTCTTTCATTGTGTTCTACTTCTTCGCCTACAGTAACAACTCTTTGTTTTTGTATGTCGTAAAAATCAACGCAAACGAACCATTTTTTAAATAAGGGAGCTTCTTTCGTTACTCCCTCTTTCTTTTCTTTTGCCATTACGCACTTGTTTTAGTTGTATCTAATGTATAGATATTTTGAACGTTTGCCAAGACAGGTAAACATCTACCTTGAATTGCAGTAAATTCTGCTACTGGATCGTTTTTACCGTATTTAGAAACTAAGAATACTCCACCGTCAGCATCAGTGTACATAACACCTCCAACTCTGTGGTTAAACTCTGCTGTACGCGTCCAAACTAATTTACCTAACTTATCGTCAGTTGTAAGTGTAATTTGACCTTCTGCCCATGCTTGAACTGTTTTGTTAACTCCATTTATTTGTGAAGTAACTGTTCTATTTATAACGTGCACCGTTAATCCTAATTCAGATAGTAAAATTTCTTCTAATGCTCTGCGTGAAATTAATTGATTAATTCCCGCAAACATTCCTTTTACTTCTGCCGAGTTCATTAACTGTGTGAACGTTTTGTAATCCATGAACGCTTTAGTCAATACAACCCCTTTATTCATTGCATCAGCTACTCTATTCGCTAAGTCTGTATAAGGAGTTGCGTTTGTTGTTCCCCATGCAGTAGAAGCATAACCTCTATTTTCGAATTGGTAGTCACACTCAAAACTAACACCTACGTTATCAGCATCAGTTACGCTTGCTTTACCTTTTGAAAGAGCTTGTAAGAATAAAAATTCGTTTCTTAATAAACCTCCCTTGATCAATG
>JBOFGJ010000276.1:0-2629 GCA_051649065.1 Flavobacterium sp.
CTAGCCTGACTGTAGTTTTTAAGCAAACTGCTATGCAAGGGGATGAATTACATATTACAGCAGAAAATAAAAACCCTGGTATACTGAGTTTAGAGCTAGTTAAGGGATTTAAGATACAGCGCTATCTAGGAGATAAAAAGGTAGGTGAACCTCTGACAGAATCTAATGGAGCCTTGCGTTTAAGGCTATTGGGAATAGGAGGTAGAGATAGGTATCGCATTATAGTAGCTCCTTCTAAAGAGCCTTTCGATAGAGTCAAAATATCTTATGGATCAGCGTTAGCTGTATTAGGTGATTTTACGCATATCTATAATGTGGATTTAGTGCCAACAGTGGATGTAGGATTGCAGGTAGAAGTAGATGAATATGGATATGAATTAGAACAAGTACTTCAACTATGTGCTGGTGAACCTCTCCGTATTAAACCACAGAATAGTCACTGTACGACTTATGAAGTATATACAAGTGAAAAAGGGGGAAGTAGATTGCCGTCATTAGGAGATATGTTTACTATAGACCTTTCGAAACGATATAAAGTAGGTGAGGAGTTTACTGTATATGTACAAGCCAATAGAAATGGATGTAGCATAGGAGCAAGAACACCGATTAAAATAAAGATTAATGAGATGCCTGTTATTGTGAAAGTGACAGCGATAGACGCAAAAGCAAAGGAAAGTATCATTGATAAAGAGATAAAGATTAAAGGAGGACAACAAATACAATGGGTGCCAACTGTCGCAGGAGAGATACGATTATATGAATGGGAGTATCTGTTTGATTCAGAGAGTGAGTGGAAGAGCTTGCCATTTGTGACCGTTAATAACCCAGTAGTTGAAGTTCGTAAAACCATTGTGGAGCGTGATGCAGAAGGGAAGGTAGTATTTGATAAACAAGGTAACCTGGTTATCAAACAGAGAGGCGGTGTATTTATTATCAAAGCAGGTACAGGTATTGCCACAGTTAACTTCCCAAAGAACGCAATAGTAAATGGAGAAAATTGGAATCAGAAGAAAGGCAAAATAAGATTGACGATAACGAACCTTATAGGATGTAGCACCTCTCAGATATATGATTTGTCCTTATTAAAAGGATATAGAGATGGAATATTCTCTAACCCAATGTTACCAAGTAAACAGTCAGAATAATAGAACAATAAACAATAGAAATTACAACAGATGAAAAAGATTACAATTTTAGCCGCTTTATTAGGATCAATGTACACAGCTTCTGCTCAGGTAGGTATCGGAACACCAGAACCTGCTACTTCTGCAGAACTTGAAATTCTTTCAACAAATAGAGGGGTACTTATTCCACGTATTAATTTAACAGATTTAACTGTGTTTGCTCCTATTGACGGTGAGAAAGTAGAGAGTCTATTGATTTATAATACGAATGAAGTAAAAGATAAAGATATCCTAAAAGGATTCTATTACTGGACAACAGAGAAAGGTGGACAGTGGAATAGAATAGTTAGTAAAACAGAGCTAAACACTGTTATAGAAGGTTTGGGAGGGAATGTTACTAAGTTAGAAGGGGATGTGAAGAATATTCAAGATGTAATTAACTATATCGTGCCATCTAATCCAGATAATAAAGACGGAGTTAAACAAAGTCATACAACTATTGTTTTTGATCCTGTGAAAAATGAATTCAAGTATGTTACGTATAATTCAACTGAGAATAAATACGAGACGAAAGACGTAGATATGGAAGATATGGTTATTAAAGAAGAGACTAAAACGTTCTTCCGTATATTAGAAGCTTCTGGTGATAACAAAACAAAGAAATATTTATTCTTCTCAGAATCGACTATCCAGAATTGGTTAGCTCTAAAAGGGAATGAAGGAAAAAAAGAAGAAGATGTGCCTAATGATGCGCCTGGTGTAGTATCAATAGACGTAATAGGTGATATCACAGGAAATATCAATCAATTCTTTACGAGTAAGACAACTGTTCTAAAAGAAGGTAGCACAACTGAATACTATACAGTAGAAGAGTTGATTAAAAGTATATCTACGAAGGTTGAAGGTAACGTAGTTTATAAAAATGTAGGTAAAGAAGGAAGCGACAATTGGGAGTTTCAATTTTACAACAATGGGAAGTTCGAATCGATTAATCTTAAAGATTTAATTTCAAGTACAGAGACGACTACTGTAGTAGTGCCTGTTGAAAAGAACGGTAAGATTATAGGGTATAAATACTTTAATGAGGTAGCTGTAAAGGCATTCTTAGCAGCTAATAATGGTAAAACTGCAGCTGATATTAAAGGTGATACAGAAGGTGGAGTACTAGTAGATGTAGTAGGTAATATCGTAAACAATTTCAATGACATCTTAAACCAAGAGGTAAAAGAAGGGGATAAAACGTATAAAGTAGGAGACCTAATCTCTAAGTATATTAATAAAGGTGGTAATGTGTACTATGGTGCTATAACTGAAGGCAAGGGAGAAGTATTCTACCAAATCGATGAGAGTGGTGCGAAGAAAGAAATCAACTTTGACTTTATTTCTAATTATATTACTAATAATGTAGAGAAGATTAAGAACATCTTAGGAGATCATATTTTAGAAAATACTGTGATTAATACAGGTAATACAATAAACGGACACAAAGTGTACAAGTTCATGGG
>JBOFGJ010000277.1:0-4691 GCA_051649065.1 Flavobacterium sp.
CTTCTTTACCATGACTTTTAGTACACACTCCTTTAATGATAAAACACAACCCTGGTTTTATGACTGGACTATCCTATACTGGGCATGGTGGATCTCATGGTCTCCATATGTTGGATTGTTTATTGCTAAAATCTCTAAAGGACGTACTATTCGTGAATATATTGCTGCAGTATTATTACTACCGACACTATTCAACTTTATTTGGATGTCTGTATTCGGGAATAGTGCCATTTGGTTTGATATGAATGTAGCTGATGGTGCATTGAGTACTATTGCTAACAACCCAGATGCGTTGATGTTTGAGTTTTTAGCGTACTTACCTCTAAGTTCAATTACTAGCTTCTTAACTATATCAATTATCATCATATTTTTTGTTACTTCTGCAGACTCAGGAATGTTTGTAATGAACAGTATATCAACCAAGAATGCTATAATATCCCCTAAATGGCAAACTATTGGATGGGGAGTATTACTAGCTGTATTAGCTTTGTTATTGTTAAACGCAGGTGGATTAGGTGCATTACAAAGCATGACCTTAATTACAGCTCTTCCATTCTCTATTATAATGCTATTATTTATCGTAAGCTTGATCAAAGCACTAGTTATCGATAAAAAATATTATGAAACTGACTTTTCTACTACAACGGTTACGTGGTCAGGAGATTCATGGAAAGAGCGATTAAAACAAATTGTATCCTTTGACGATAAAGAATCTGTACACAAATTTATTGATACGACAGTCAAAGAAGCCTTTAAAGAGCTAGAAACCGAATTTGCTAAAAATAATATTGATGCTGTTATCAATACTTATGAAGGTCCTTATCGACTAGAAATTGAGATTAAACACGACTTGGTAAATAACTTTATTTACGGTGTCAAAACAGAGTCTAAAATGGTTTCTGATTACTTATTATCAGAAGAAAACTTACCTGATATTAACGATAATAAAACCTTTTATCCAAAAGCTTATTTTGGTGATTATAGACAAGGTTATGATGTTCACATCTTTACTAAAAATGAGCTAATTTCTGACGTATTAAAACACTATGAACGATTCCTTGAAATTATATCTGAAGAGAAAAATGAAATGTTTATCAGTAGTGATTCCAATCATCGTTTAAGATAATATATTACTAGTCAACTTATTCTAGTATCAAAAAAGAACCATATTAGCTTAAAGTTAATATGGTTCTTTTTATATATTACAAATCAATGAACTGAGTATTTGGATGAAAGCGTTTCCAAGAAAACCAATACTCATCAGACAGCCGGATGAGAACTAAATTCTGCTTTTTGTCTCCCGAGAGATACTTTCCATTCAAATCCCAACGTTGAAAACCATTATCTGCTGTAATACATCTAGCTGATAAATCTAACGCTAAATCCTGCTTGTGATCCCATCTAAAAGCAGTTACATTGTTTTGGTGAGCTACTAAAAAAAAAGCCCCCTACTCAAAAAAATAAGTAAGGAGCTCTTTGCGATGTTTTTAATTACTAAGCTACTCTTTAGTATATACAGCCGGCTGGTATGTATTCACTACTAAAACAGTATCTACTTGTAATCGAGCTTTTAACCAATTCGTGATACGTATCTTCTCCGAATTTATAGGTGCAACACTATCTTTATACATTAACACCCAATCAACTTGACTAGTTGTATCGGTTAGATTTCGCTCTACTTTACCTAAAGATACTTGTTCAAGTGATGGGAACAATACTCCGATCTCTCTCACCAAACCAGGCTCGCTCACTTTGTACTTAGCTAACTCGCGCTTTAAATCATTAATAATAACGTCTTTCTCGGATAGGTTACTATTTTGTTTATTGATTTCCTTCATGATTTCAGACTTGATATCTTGCTCATCTTGCTTGAAGGTCAAAGCTACATTATCTATCCCTTTTTCCTGTAAAAGTCGATTATACATCTCTATATTCTCTTTAGACAATTTCTTATCCAAAAAGGCTAACTCTACCTTACGTGGCGAGGTATTATAATTAATTTTTTTATAGATAACTGTTACCCCTCTAGCAGTAAACTCTGTATTGATAAACTCCTCAACAGTCTTGGTAAATTTCTTCTCATTGAATAGATTATAGGCCAAGTAAAAACTTGGTATAATCAACACTAAAATCAATAAACTAATACCGTATCGCATACGTTTCTCCTTTTTTGTATCTAGTGCAGTCGCTGTAGGATATTTCAAGTATTTAATTACTAAGAACGTCGCTATACAAATAAAGAAACAGTTAATCATATACAGATAAAATGCTCCTAAAAAATAACTAAAATTAAAAGTTGCTAAACCATATCCTGCAGTACATAAAGGAGGAATTAAGGCTGTAGCAATCGCTACTCCTGGAATAGGATTTCCTTTCTCTACTCGAGTAATTGAAATCACCCCCACTAATCCACCAAAAAAAGCAATCAACACATCATAAATCGTCGGTGCAGTACGAGCAAGTAATTCTGATTGTACATCTTTAAATGGGCTTAAATAAAAATAAACTGAAGATACAACCAAACTTACAATTGTAGCTATAACCAAGCTTTTAATAGAAATCTTCAGTAATAAAAAGTTATAGGTACCAAGTGCAAAACCAGCTCCTACAATTGGTCCCATCAATGGTGAGATCAACATAGCTCCAATTACCACCGCTGTAGAATTTACATTTAACCCTATCGACGCAATGATAATTGCACATGCCAAAATCCAAAGATTTGATCCTTTAAAAGCAATATTTGCTACTATATTTTCAAGGACTTTTTCGCCCTTCTCCTCACCTTTGTGAAGATTGATGTAATCAAAAAACTTACTAGTCATTTAAAACATTATTTCGTTGACTTACTCAATACCATATAGCCTAGCACACCACCAATGATGGATGCTACAAAAATACCTATCTTCGCTTGAGTCATGTACTCCTCATTAGTAAATGCTAACGAAGTTACAAACAAAGACATTGTGAATCCAATAGAAGCTAGCAAACCTAATCCTAATAGATTTTTCACATTCATTCCTTCAGGGAAAGGAGCTACTTTTAATTTCACTAAAAGCACTGTAAATCCAACTACTCCAACTACTTTCCCTACTAATAAGCCAAGAGCTACACCAAGAGCTACATTAGTACTAAACAAGTGATCCATATCAATATCTAAAGATACCCCAGCATTAGCTAAAGCGAATATAGGGATAATTAGATAGGTTACCATCGGATGCATCATATGTTCTAAACGTTGTAATGGAGGAGTAGCAGCACTACTTGTATGCTCAATCTCTTCTAAGATATGCAATTGTTCGTTTGTTAATGTCGGAATTTTATCATTGGGATCAATGCCTCTAAACCTATCTAACAAACCTTGCATCTTATCGCCATATACTTTCTCGCTAATTCTCACATTTGCAGGAATTGTAAAAGCAGCTAATACTGCTGCAATTGTCGCATGTACTCCTGAAAGCAAAAATGCTGTCCAAACTCCACCAATACCCAAGATTGCATAAAACATAATATTTCTAACTCCCATTTTATTTCCCAAATACATCACTAATAAAATAGCAGCACCAATGATTAAATGTAACATAGAAATCTCAGAGGTATAAAAGAATGCAATCACAAGTACCGCTCCTAAGTCATCTACAATCGCCAATGCAGTTAAGAAAACCTTTAATGTCAAGGGTATACGACTACCCAATAAATACAAGACTCCTAAGGCAAAAGCAATATCTGTTGCCATCGGAATTCCCCATCCATTAGACATCTCTCCACTTGGATTTAGAAAAAAATAAATACCCGCAGGAACAATCATTCCTCCTAATGCAGCTCCAATAGGAAGCATTGCTTTACGTGGGTTTGATAATTCTCCAGCTACAATCTCTCTTTTTAACTCTAGCCCTACAACAAAGAAAAAGATAGCCATTAACCCATCATTAATCCAGTGGTGAATACTATATTCAAAGAAGCTATTGCCTGCCCATTGAAAACCAAATTTATACTCTAATATGTGATGGTACTGTTCTTTAAATGATGTATTTGCTAATATTAACGCTATAATCACACTTATACCTAGAACGATCCCTCCAGATTTTTCTTGTTGCATAAATCGCTGTATCGGTGATACCATCCTCTCAATAGGTGTTTTGTCCAATTGCCTCATAAAAATAACTCTTCTTTTTTAATGTTATACATAGTTTACAAACTCAAAAATAGAAAATTAATTTTGTTAGCTACTATACGACAGTTATTTCTATGAATTCTTATCCTTATTTAACTTTTATAAGATTTTTACTACTTAGATTCAACTAATAAATGCTGTTGCATTTATTAGTTGAATCTAAGATAGAATTAAAAATAGTTCAATCTTTTACTCCATAAAAATAGTTAACTAAAGCCAAATAGACACCCCGACAACCAAAAAACACCTTAACAAGTTTAGTATTCCATAACAAAATACATCAAATTAAATTAGTTAACTAATAATATAAAACAAATACAACAAAACACTGAAAAACAAAATAAAAATAAACAAAAGCTAAAACTAATATTTCTACTAAAATATTCGCTTCCATCAATCAAAAAAACAGATGATTATTTAACTTTTTAGTACTTTTTTAATACATTTAAAATCATTATATTTGATTTTAACCTAATTTGCTAAGGTGAGCTATTAGGTGAGTTGGTTTTTTACAAACAAG
>JBOFGJ010000278.1:0-1321 GCA_051649065.1 Flavobacterium sp.
ACAAAAAGCCCTCAGTACAAAAGTATTGAGGGCTTTATATTACTTCTTATCAATGCATTTGACTAAAGTATCAAATGCTTTCTTATCTATCTTTAGTTTCTTAAAGTCTGGTTCTTCTGGATCAAGAGCATTAAGTGACTGATAAATACCATCGCGTTGAGGTTGGATAATTAACCAAGAGACTACACTCTCTACCATCTGAGGTTTCTTAGGATTATCAGACAGATTATTTCTAACATAAGCTTTAATGATAACTGTTTCTCCTGTAGTATCTTCTATTCTTACATAGTAGTCTTTACCAGGGTAATCAAAGTCACTATTTTTCATAATCTGGGCTAGTAATGTATTACAATCTTGCGTTACCTGACTTGCCTTATCTTTTGCCCAAATCCCTGTGTTACTTAGCAATAGAAATGCTATGATATAGTGTTTAATAAATTTTCTCATCTTCATAGTTCTCCAATTTTAATATTCCTAACTTAGTAAAAGTAAGTAAATCAAATGAGTAAAAATATATAAAACCGCATTTTATCGCTGTATTTAATAGAAACTATCCTTTATGGGTACATATAAACCTAGATTCTGCATTAGTCAAATACTATGAGTTAATTTCACTTTACATCTCTTCCTCTCTCATTAATCATTCTCCTGCTGGATCTAGATAAAAACAAATAAGGCTATCCGTAGATAGCCTTATTTAGTTTAATCAAGAGTATGACTTCTCTTTTTTGTTTTATTAATATTAAACGAATACTTCAGTTTAATACCAAGGTTATAGTTCTTATAAGTCATCTTACCTAAATTACTTTGTAAGTTAGAATTGATTATAAGTGGATTTTCTAAATCTCTATCATACCCCACTAAGGATGTAGATACTCCTTCTTCAACAGTTCCTCCTTTAGCTAGGTTGTTTAACCCGATATCAAAGTACATTCCTACATATAGAGAACTCTTATCTGACATCAACTGCTTAACTCCTATCTCTGCTACATAAGCCCAGCGATTCTTTAATTCGATCTCGTTGTTCTTAGTAGTCCCACTAAAATCTCCAAAACCAACAAAATGAGGTCCGTGCAATTCGATATCATATTCTGAGTAATAACCTGATGTACTTAAAGATCCCATCTTAGTACGTGCCACAGCATCTTCTAAGTGTAAACTATAAGAAACTCCTGATTTGACAAAGAAACGAACAGACTCTCCCGATGTCTCATACTGTAACATCAAAGGTATATTAAGTTGTTTTAAAGTTACCTTTTCTTTTACTTGTCCTCCTTTATATCTAAGTATAAAAGCGTCATTATCTCTGTCTACTGCTTTT
>JBOFGJ010000279.1:0-1057 GCA_051649065.1 Flavobacterium sp.
TCTCATTTCTATACTTAATAGAAGCAATATCAGTGATCCCTGGTCTTACAGTTAGTACGCGTAGTTGTTCTTCATTATATAAATCAACATACTTACGTACTTCTGGACGAGGCCCTACTACACTCATATCTCCTGCAAAAACATTTATTAATTGAGGAAACTCATCCAGTTTGTACTTTCTAATATAATACCCTGAGTTAGTCACACGAGAATCTCTCCCCCCTACTGTAATCAAACCTTGTTTATCTGACCCTTGACGCATAGAGCGGAACTTAAAGATTTTAAAATCTTTTCCATTTTTTCCAACACGTACCTGCTTATAGAAAATAGGACCTGGAGAATCTATCTTAATCCAAAGTCCTAAAAACAAAAATATAGGGCTTAACATTATAAGCCCTATACCACTTGAAATAATATCAAATAATCTCTTCACTATTTTACTACTGTATTATAAGCATCTTTAACTGCTTTAATAATATAATCTAATTCTTCTTGTGTCAATTGTGGATAGATAGGTAACGATATCTCACACTTAAAGTTATTATAAGCCTGTGGATAATCTTCTATCTTGAATCCTTTCTCTTTAAAGAAAGTCAACATTGGCATCGGAATAAAGTGTACATTAACTGCTACACCTGTTTTCGCTATTTCATCAATGATAAGATCTCTTTGCTCTTCTGTAATTCCCTTAATACGCAACGCATATAAGTGATAAGAACTCTCTTTTCCTTTTACTACTGCTGGTGGCACTAAAGTCCATGACTCAGTACTAAAAGCATCATTATAGACAGTGAATACACGCTTGCGCTCTCTTAATAACTCAGGATAAATACGCATTTGAGCTAATCCTATTGCTGCATTCACATCAGCCATATTAATCTTCATCCCAAATCCTGTGATATCATATCTCCATCCACCAGCTTTACTCTTAGAGAAAGCATCTTTTGTTTGACAATTAAGACTCATCTGTCTTAACTCAGCATATAACGCTTCATTATCAAATGGTGCTGGCATATTCAAACATATTGCTCCACCTTCAGCAGTAGTCACATTCTTC
>JBOFGJ010000280.1:0-1305 GCA_051649065.1 Flavobacterium sp.
GATTACCGTAAATAATGTAAAATACAACTCTATCATGACTAGTCAGAACTTAAGTGACCAAGAGATAGCGGATGTACTAACTTATGTGTACAACAGTTGGGGTAACAATAAAACTGTGGTAACTCCTCAAATGGTTCAAAAAAATAGATAAAATGTTTTTTCTTGATAAATCAAATATCATCGCGTGTCTTCTGAGCGTATTTACACTCACAGTGTCTTATGCTCAGAAAGCAACACCGATGGTCACTATCAAAGGTGGAACTTTTGTTCCACTTTATGGTAGTACAGAAGAGGGAATCTCAAAAGTAGCTTCCTTTAAGATTGATCAATACGCCACAACTAATGAGCAATATGTTGAGTTCTTAAAGAAAAACCCTACTTATCAACGCTCTCAAATAAAAGGATTGTTCGCTAATAAGAGTTACTTATCACATTGGAAGAGCGATTTAGATTATGGTGATTTAAAACCTAATGCTCCTGTGACTAATGTATCATGGTTTGCTGCCAAAAAATACTGTGAAGTACAAGGCAAAAGACTTCCTACTATGGATGAGTGGGAATATGTAGCCATGGCTGATGCTAAGAATATGGATGCAAGAGAAAAAGAAGCTTATAACAAGTATATATTAGCGTGGTATGAAACACCTAAAACCTATGTCAACCCTGTAGGTAGTACATTTAAAAATTACTGGGGTGTATATGATATGCATGGACTAATATGGGAATGGGTCTCTGACTATAACTCTATCTTCTTATCTGGTGAAAGCCGTAAAGACAAAGGAAATGATGAAAACCTATTCTGTGGTAGTGCTTCTATTAATGCTTCTGATCTAATGGACTATGCGGCTTTTATGCGTTATGGTTTTAGAGGTAGTCTTAGAGCTAACTTCACAACGAAAAACTTAGGTTTTAGATGTGCACAAGACTTATAAAACAACGACAATTATGAAAAAAACACTTATAACCTTATCCGTTTTTGCTTCATTACTATTTACAGGATGTAAAGAAACTAAAACAACAGAGGAACAACCTCAAACAACTGAACAAACTACAGCTTCACAAGAGGTATCAGACCTATCTATATACAACCTTCCTTCTACATGGACTACACAAGATGGAAAAGACATAGAACTAAAAGATCTGCAAGGTAATGTATTAGTAATGGTTATGATTTATACTTCGTGTAAAGCAGCTTGTCCTCGATTAGTAGCCGATATGCGTAATATAGAGGAAAGAGTAAAAGGTAAAAATCTAGACAAGGTTAAATATGTCTTAGTTAGTATAGATCCAACTGTAGACACTCCT
>JBOFGJ010000281.1:0-1715 GCA_051649065.1 Flavobacterium sp.
TATATTAGCCCCTAAATAAGCTGGAGTTAAATTAATAAATTAATTACATAACTTTGGACTTATGAAATACAAGAAATGGAGCTTATCAGATAAGCTATCAATTTTACAAGAAGCAGAAGAAAATGGGGCAATAGAGACTTGTCGTAAACACAGTTTAAGTACAGGTACTTTCTACGCATGGAAGAAGAAATTCGATTCCCAAGGAGAATCAGGATTAATGCCTGCTGTTTCTGACAAATCAAAAGAACTTAAAAAAGCAGAAGAAGAGAATAAGATTCTTCGTAAACTACTAAGTGATAAAGAAATAGAATTAGAAGTTCAACGCGAACTACTAAAAAAAAAGTTTGGGACATCCGATCCAAAAAAGATCTGGTAGACTACTTTTATACTAAATATCACATAAGTAAAGCTAAACTAATTCATTGGGTTGGCTTAAGTGATAGTACGTACTATTTCAAGGGTTCTGGCAAACCAAAAGGTAATAAAGCTACTTTATTAACCTATCATAAAACCCAAGGCTGGGTTAATGAGCAAACTGTTGTAGAGTCAATTAAAGAGCTTTTAGAGGATGATTTTATGGATTGTGGTTACCGCATAATGAGCGAGTATCTTAAACGCGATGGGTATAGTATTAATCACAAAAAAGTATACCGTATCATGAAAGCTGCTAAGCTTTTACAAACTCGTATAGCTAGAGATCACTCAGACAAGAAGTATGTTAAGCATCGTAAAGTAAAGACTACAAGACCCTTAGAGTGTATTGAAATGGATATTAAGATGGTATGGATACCACAAAAAGGGAAAAATGCTTATTTACTTTCTGTAATTGATGTACATACTCGAAGAATATTAAAAGACTACTTCAGCTTTAATATTAAACAAAAGCAGGTAATAGAACTACTATCAGAACTTTTTGATGAGTTAGATTACCCTAAAAATGTAGTGATTAGATCGGATAATGGTAGTCAATTTATCGCCAAAAATGTAAGAGAATATCTTTCTTTAATCGGTGTATCACAAGAGTTTACACACATAGCAACACCGGAAGAAAATGCTCACATAGAAGCTTATCATGGAACTCTAAGAAGAGAGATTTTTACTAAATATGAATACTTTACTTTTGGACAAATAGAGCAAATTTTAAAGAACTACGTAATGTTTTATAATAACAAAAGACTACATGGATTGCTTGGAAAAATCACTCCAATGGAGAAATGGGAAAAGGACAAACACTTGATTTTAAACAGAAAAAAAGCAGCCTAAAACATTACACTTTAAAAAATTAAAAATACTCTAGGTTTATAGGGGTCAAAACACATAGCTAATAAAAAAATTTAATGTTAATTATAATGATTTGCAAAAAACGGCTATAGTATACCACCTTCAGCGGATTAAAGTGAGCATAGCGCAACGGCTCAAAGTGAACCACCTGCAACGGGTGAAAGTGAACCACTAAAAATCGATTCTATCTGTAAAGATTTCCCGATCTTTTTTATTTAAAAATAAAAGCTTTTGTCCAGTCTTTAATCATCGGGTTTTAAGTGATTTTTCCCAATCTGTACTGTTGTTGTTTTTAAGCATTCTATCGCCAGTATCCGCCTTAACTATGGTTTTCTTGGTGCAAAATTATTGCAAGTCGTATCCGCCCGAGCAAGTGCATATTTCATAATATAATGTAAAGAAGTAAGTTTGCTTGAAATAATAAAGAGATGAGC
>JBOFGJ010000282.1:0-11925 GCA_051649065.1 Flavobacterium sp.
ACTGTAAAGTTTAAGACTGTTCTAAACTCTCCATTAATAAAGACAGAACTAATCGGTTCTTCTTGTAGCAGAAGGACGTTAACTATCTTTAATATAAAAGCTACTCCAAAGATGATCAAAAAGTTCAAACCTGTAACCATAGCTGTTCCCCATCCTATATTTCGATCATTCTCTCTGATGAAGATGTTCAGTCTTACTGAGTATATTTTCTTTAAATAGTAGTTAGCCCCTAATACAATAGCTGCAAAAAAACTAAAGTATAGGATAAACATATAGATATCTACATGATATAATCTCAGGACTTTCTTAAACATAAAGAATGTAATCAAGAGTACTCCTACTATTTTGGTAATATTATTTCGCTGTGTCATTTTTTAGAATAGTATTAATCTGCACATTTACAATCTGGTTTCTTTGATTAAAAATGCTCTTTGCACTTTCTTCTTTTTTAACACCAAACATAGTTAAGAAGAAGGTAATCAAAAATAAGGTAATGGTTATAATAATTTTCATATCTATCTTGTTTTTTGTTGTAGCAAAGATGTGACAGAGCAATCAATCAAAAAAAAGAAGAGTACCGAATTGTTGAGTTTATAGGATGAACTGTAGAATATAAGTATTCTTAGTCAAAAACAACAGAACCCACTTAAGATAACAGTAAAAAACTGGCTGTCAACCCGATGTAGCTACTTCGTTAAAATGTCGGTAAAAAGAGGGGTATTTATTCGACAATAATGAATAATAAGTTTAAATTTGCGTTTCTAATCTACAAAAAAGTTATGGTTTATAAGTTCAGAGTAATCCTTGATACTGAGGAAGATATATTTAGAGACATTGCTATTTCAGAAGATGACTCATTAGAAGATTTACACAATGCTATTGTGAATGCTTTCGGTTTTGACGGTATGGAGGCTGCTTCATTTTACAAGTGTGATGATCAATGGACTCAGCTAGAAGAAGAAATTTCGTTATTTGACATGGGAGAAAACCCTGGTGAAGACACAACGATGAACTCTACTACTATCGGATATATCTTAGATGAAGAAAACACAAAAATCATATATGTATATGACTTTTTAAATATGTGGACTTTCTTCGTAGAATTAGGAGCTATCGAAGAAGAAGAGCCAGGAGTATCATATCCTGAGGTATTATTCTCACACGGTATCCTACCGGACAGTATGCCAGGCAAGTCATTCACTGCTAATCCAGTATCTAATGAAGATATCTATGGAGAGTTTGACGATGACTTCGATGAAGAAGATTTTGATATGTTTGATGATGGTGATATCTCAGAAGACTACGGTTACGAAGATAACTGGAACTAATCCCTTGCAATTTCATTTTTAATTTATACTAAGTAGATTATACTACTTACTCGTTACTGACATTATGATTAACTTATTTAATACGCACATTGAAACTCTATCTATCCATAGAGTTGGAAATAAAAGCAGAAATGAAGCTATCTTCTTATCTGAGGAACCTTATAATTTAAATGATGAAATAGCTCCTTTATTAAAAGAGTATTTCTTTAAGCCATTCCGTGAAAAAGAAGAAAACTTCTATCAGTTCGCACACGATGTTGACTTAGAATTCAATGAAATGTATAACTATGCTAACGAGCTTTTTAACGCTCCATCAGCAGATAATGCACAGGCAATTTCTAAGAAAATAACAAGTCACTTATTCGAACAATCAAACCATCCACATATTAAGAATGGAGAGGTTTATGTTACATACTTGACTAACCTATCTATTGATAACAATATAGTAGATGCTATCGGTATCTTTAAAAGTGAAATCAAGACTGACTTCTTACAACTTCAAGAGAATGGATCTAACTTAGAGATGCACCTTTTACAAGGGATTAACCTAAATAAGTTAGACAAAGGATGTATCATCTTTAACTACAAAAAAGAAGAAGGATACAAGATCTTGACTATTGATAGTAACAAGTATGATGCACGTTATTGGTTAGAGCATTTCTTAAATGTAGATATCTTCCAAGATGAAGCATTTATGACTAAGAAATACCTTAAGTTCTGTCAAGACTTCGCTAAAGAAGTAGTACTTCCCGCTGAAGATAAGAAAGAAGAGGTTATGTTTATGAATCGCTCTGTGAACTACTTCGCTAAAAACGATGAGTTCGAAGAGACAAACTTCTTAAACGAAGTAATTGACAATCCTGATTTAGCTGCTGAGTTTAAAAACTACAAAGTAGATAAAGGAGAGAAATACAGTATCGAAGACACTACATCATTCCCTATTGCAAATAACGCAGTAACAGATGCTAGAAAGAAACTGAAGAATGTAATCAACCTTGATACTAACATCCAAATCAAATTAGACTTTATCAACCCTGAAAGTGCTGATAAATTCGTAGAAAAAGGATGGGATGAAGAGAAACAAATGTATTACTACCTTGTTTACTTTAACAAAGAACAAAAATCTTAATAAGAATACATAATTTAGCGATTCCACTTATACTGGAGTCGCTTTTTTTTGTTTAAAAACATATATTATGAGAGAGTTTAATTACATCTTGATATCAGAGGGCGCATTTAGTACAAATGTTCCTCAAGACATTCTTAATTCTAATATCTCAGTAGTTAATTACCTACGCAGTTCTGAAGTAGGTGATGATGAATTGCACCCTGATGCATTTGCGAGCTACTGTGTAGACTACTACTTAAACACAGTAGAAACTGAAGGACTTGCTTCGTTTATCTACAAAAGTAAATGGGATTTAGATCTAATTGAGATTATCCACGCTGGACTAACAGCTATGGAGGCTAAAGAACACCTAGAGTATTTCGAAAAACAAATGAGAAGAGTCAAAGCATTTAGCAATATCAAGCTAAAGAAATTCTTTGATGCTCCACTAGGGAAAGAAAAAGAAACAACGACTTTATTAGAGGATAACTCATTTAAAGATATTTCAGAGGATTTAAGAACATTAAATGCTACTTGGTTAAAATCACACCCCGATTTAAAAGTTGTGAGTTTAGAGGAGATGCAAAGCATCATCACTGACTTTATCGAATAAAAAAAGCTCCTCAATGAGGAGCTTTCTTGTTTTTATTATTTACCGAACTCAAACTTTGATATTTTAAGATCATTTCCCTTTTTAGCAAGGTAGATTTTCTCTACTACTTCTTCTGGTTGATTCTCATACTTCACTTTGTATTCAAAATAGAAGTCTTTAGTTTTAGCTTTTTTATCTCTATCTGTCATCTCCCATTTATCAAGTACAAAGCTCTTAATATTCCCGTACTTTTGATCTCTATCTTTTAGATCAGTAATAAAAGCGGCTTGTTGTGCATCACTGTAGAAATCTTCATTCATAAGTTTAGGAATCGAATCATACTGATCTTGCATTACGTTGTAATAATACCACCCGATGATTGTTTCACCTGCTTTTTGATCCCCAAGTTCTGTACTTTTTTTAGTGTTGTTACATGACACGAATAATAGCGCTGCGAATAAGAATGTCAAAATCTTTTTCATAAGAAATACTTTTAATTAATTGTTAAATTATAAAACTCCCTTAACCTTTTTATATACTATAAATTTAATAATTAATTATGATTTTTGCAAATCCTTTCTAAACAAATAATGATTAGTCTTTTTTTCCTAAATATGTATAACACCAAGTTATCGTATAAGTCGGTATAAAGTCAAAGCCTGGCGATAACTCTTCGATAAAATTAACAATTGCTGCTACCTTACCTATTTTGCCTGGATACATCTTCGCTAATATATATGCTGAGATAGGAGCCCATACGACATCTGCTATCTCGCCTACCCCTGGTATAACATAAGATAGACATCCTATTAGGTCCATTAATATCCCTATAAATAGCTGTCTATACTTTATCTTATTATTCGTGATCATCTTTAGTTATTTAAGCTTTGTACTATACTTAGTTCTAAACTTATCTAGTTTTGGTTTTACCACTAACTGACAATATGGATTCTTATCACCGCTTTTCTCAAAGTAATTCTTATGATAATCCTCTGCTACATAAAACTTAGTCGCACTAGATAGCTTCGTTACGATAGGATCTTCATATACCTTCTCATTAATCAGAATCTCTAAATACTCTTTAGCAATTCCTTTTTGCGCTTCATCTGTATAGAATATCTCACTTCTATATTGAGTCCCTACGTCCTCACCTTGTCTATTTAATGTTGTAGGATTATGACTTGTAAAGAAGATCTCTAAAAGCGTATTATAGTTAATTACTGCAGGATCATAAGTAACCTTAATTACTTCTGCATGCCCTGTCTCTCCTGTACATACCTCTTCGTAAGTAGGATTTTCTTTAGTACCACCCATATATCCTGGTAGCACCTCTTCTACTCCTTTTAAACTACTGAACATCGCTTCTACACACCAAAAACATCCTGCTCCAAAAACTGCTGTATGTAACTTTCTATTCTCAACCATCTTTTCTGTTATTAATTCTTATTTAATTGCTCAACCGGCTATTTGCTCCTAACTTAAATAGCAATATAAAGATAGTCTATTATTTTAAAAGAATTATTACTTCTGTTTTATCATTTTAAGTTTTTAGAACAAGTAAAAAGCGTTACTTTGTATTTCTAAAATAAAGAAGATGATTAGAGCAACTAATATTCATAAATTCTACGATAAACTAGAAGTTTTAAAGGGAGTAGATCTACATATTAAAAAAGGAGAAATCGTTTCTATTGTTGGAGCTTCTGGAGCTGGTAAGACGACTTTACTTCAAATATTAGGAACATTAGATTACCCTAGTGCAGATACCAATACAACGCTATCTATAAACGGACAAGATATATTAGCATTAAAAGACAAGGAAATTTCTAAATTTAGAAATCTGAACTTAGGGTTTATCTTTCAGTTTCACCAACTGCTTCCTGAATTCACTGCTTTAGAGAATGTGTGCATCCCTGCTTTTATAGCGAATAAGGACAAGCAAGAAACAGAAAAAGAAGCAATCCGTCTTTTAGAATACCTAGGACTGTCTCACCGTATTAAGCATTTCCCTTCAGAGCTGTCTGGTGGAGAGCAGCAACGCGTAGCTGTCGCTAGAGCTCTTATTAATAAACCATTAGTCATCTTCGCTGATGAACCTTCAGGGAACCTAGACACTCACTCTGCTGAGAATCTACACAAACTATTCTTTAAGCTTAGAGATGAATTAGGCCAAACATTTGTAATCGTTACTCATAACGAAGAGCTAGCTAATATGGCTGACAGAAAGCTAACTATGATAGATGGACTAATCACAACTCATAAACAAGAAGATAATACAACTCTAGAAGAGCCTTCTATCTAATACTTGATGATATTATGACATTTATCCCAGACTCTACAATTACCTGTCCTCAGTGTGGCTTTATTAAAACTGAAACAATGCCTACTGATTCGTGTCAGTTTTTCTACGAATGTACGAACTGCAAGGTTATACTAAAACCTAAAGATGGAGACTGCTGCGTATTCTGTAGTTACGGCGATACTAAATGTCCGCCTATACAACAGCAAAAAAACTGCTGTTCATAGATGCGAATTATAGTTTAGCTCACCTATATCATCACTAAACAAAACAACAATGAACCAAACAGAACTTAAAGAATTCTTAGACGAAAAAGTTCTTCTTTATAACAATCCGACTTTCATACAGGATGACCCTATTCAGATTCCTCACTTATATACTGCTAAGGAAGATATAGAAATAGCAGGTTTTCTAAGTGCTACTATTGCATGGGGAAATAGAAAAATGATTATTAAGAATGCTCATCGTATGATGGAATTAATGGGTAACTCTCCTTATGACTTCGTGATGGAACACCACGATGATCAACTAGAGGATCTTGATTCTTTCGTACACAGAACGTTTAATGGTGTTGACTTTGCTTCTTTTATCAAAGGCTTAAAACACATCTATACTAATCACAATGGATTAGAACATGTGTTCGCTAACACTTCACTACCAATGCAAGAGCGAATCTCTAACTTCAAGAAGCTATTCTTTGAGATAGAGCATCCTACCCGTTCTGAGAAACATATCTCTGACCCACTTAAAGGATCAGCGGCAAAAAGGCTAAATATGTACCTACGCTGGATGGTTAGAAATGACAATACAGGAGTAGATCTAGGAATATGGAAGACAATCAGTACTGCTGACCTATCTTGTCCCTTAGATGTACACTCAGGTAATATGGCTAGAAAGCTAGGTATCCTTACTCGTAAACAAAACGACGCAAAGGCACTAGCTGAACTAGATGCTGCTTTGCGTCGTTTTGATCCGATAGACCCCGTCAAATATGATTTCGCTCTATTTGGACTAGGTGCTATAGAGAAGTTTTAAAAACATATAGTCTTGTTATTTGAAAAATCTACAAGAGTTTATGTTTAATAATCTATTACTTGGTAATCAAGTTTTACTTTATTGTAATATAATGCCTTAACGATACCATCAGACACCCCTATCTTAGGGACATAAATATATTTGGCACCACTCCACTTCATGGCGTTATTATAAATGTTTATCGCAGGTATAATAACGTCAGCACGGTCTGGATTAAGTCCTAATAGCGAAATACGCTCGTCATAAGACATCTTGCTTAGTCTAAGCAATTGTTTGTGTAAATAGAAATATGACAATGGCTTATCTTGCGTTTTACCAGACATTTTGAATATCTTATTGATGTTTCCTCCACTGCCGATTACGATTAAGTCTTTAAGCCCATTTGATTCTTTTTTAATCCATTGCTCTATATCCGTCCACACTTGTGGTTCTACCATATTATTCAACAAGCGCACTGTACCGTTTTTAAACGATCTTGAATTAACTTGTTTCCCGTGATCAAATAGAGTAAACTCTGTACTACCACCACCCACGTCTATATATAGAATGCTATTACTACTATTAATAAAGTGTTTTAGATCCGAAGAGGCGATAATCATAGCCTCTTTTTTTCCATCTATAATACTAATTTTAATACCTGACTCTTTAAATACGCGATCTACTATAGGCTTTGCATTCGAAGCTTCACGCATAGCACTAGTAGCACATGCCATAAACTTATCGACCTTATTCACTTTCATTAATAAAAAGAATGCTTTCATCGCATCAACCATACGGTCTTCTGCCTCCTGAGAAACATTCCCAGTAGTAAATACATCTTGTCCTAATCGAATAGGCACGCGTATTAACGAACTCTTACTAAATATAGTTTCTTTGCCTTCTTCCTCGACTATATTCATAATCAATAATCGCATGGCATTAGACCCTATATCTATAGCAGCATACTTCTTTATCTTTAGCATATATCTAGTTCTATTGTTTTAACTTATTTTGATAATACTTATACATTTCTTGTTGCGAATGAAACTTATTTTCTTTAGTATAGCCACGATATGCATTAGACAATTCTGCATTCTGATACCTCGTCTTATAATTCCCTTTCCACCCTATATCGAATGTATCTATCAGCTCTTGTTTAACTTCTTCATCATAGATAGGACAAGTCACTTCTACCCTTTCATCCAAGTTTCTAGTCATAAAATCTGCAGATGATATATAAATATCAGGATTGCCATTATTTCCAAAAATATATACTCTAGAATGTTCTAAGAAACGGTCTACAATACTGATCGCTTCAATATTCTCACTCATCCCAGGTATACCTGGAACTAAAGAACATATCCCTCTAATAATCAACTGAATCTTCACTCCTGCATTACTCGCCTCATATAGCTTATCTATCATCTTAAGATCTGATAAACTATTCATCTTAAGTCTTATATACGCAGGAAGACCATTCTCAGCATTCTTTATTTCTCGCTCTATTAATTTGTAAAACCCTTTACGTGTATAATGAGGAGATACTAATAGATGCTTATATTTATGTACACGATAGTTCACCTGTAGAAATTCGAATACTTTAGACACATCCTTCATCAGAGAATTATGACTAGTAAAGACTGTTACATCTGTATATACTTTGGCTGTACTCTCATTAAAATTCCCTGTAGATACAAAGCCATAACGCTTCACCTTTTTATTCTCTAGACGCTCTACTACACAGATTTTACTATGCACTTTAAGTCCCTTCACACCGAATATTAACTGCACTCCTTCTGACTGCATTAATTCAGAGTAATAGATATTACTCGCCTCATCGAAACGGGCTTGTAACTCTACTTGAGCCACTACTTTCTTACCATTCTTCACTGCGTTAATCAATGAACTAATAATCTGAGAGTTCTTCGCTAATCGATATAGAGTAATCTTTATAGATAATACCTGCGGATCTAATGCAGCCTCTCTTAAAAACTTAACTAAATAAGAATAAGACTGATAAGGTGTATAGATCATGTAATCACGCTTCTGAATCTGCTGAATAATACTATCCTCTAGATTCAATCCCTTCACTGGCACGGGTATCTGCTTAGGATAAGTAAGATCTGTTCTACCTGTGGTAGGGAAACTCATATAGTCACGTCTATTGTGATATCTACCTGATGGGATAATACTATCATTTAATTCTATTTCCACATTCTCAAGTAAGAAATTAAGCATCTCCTGATCCATCTCTTGATCATATACGAATCGCACAATAGCCCCTTGCTTTCTATCTCGTACACCACTTGATATCTTCTCCACAAATGACTTGTGTAAGTCGGTATCAAAATCTAACTCCGCATCACGCGTAACTTTAATCATAAAAGCAGACTCTGCCTTAAAGTCAAATATATTGAAGATCGAGTCTAAGTTATATCTAATGATATCATCTATCATCATAATATACTTCTTATCATCATCAGATGGTATCTCTACGAATCGATTAACGATATTCGGTATCTCAATGACAGCATATCGTATAGCCGAATTATTACGTCTTTGTTTATTCGTTTGGTGTTTCTCTACTAAGAGAGGATCTACCTCTAACTTCACAACTAAATAACCGTGTGTATCTCTTAACAATGGAAACTCTGCCAAATCACTTAAGATAATCGTTACCATATCAGGAGATACTTGATGTAAGAAGAATTCTTTAACGAAAGCTTGTTGCTTCTCGTTTATCTCCTTCTCATTAACCATAAAGATCCCCTCTTCTTCTAGTTTACGCTCCACATCATGTAAGATGCGTACACTTTCCTTTTGTAACTCGATAACTCTAGTGGTAATCTGTGCTAATAGATCTTTTACGATTACTCCACTTCCTAACTTGCGATTACTTTGTCCAGTAAGTGTCATACGACGTATAGTCGCATACCTTACTCTAAAGAACTCATCTAAGTTATTAGAGAAGATCCCAATAAATCTCAATCTTTCTAGTAGCGGAACTGTTTCATCACCTGCTTCTTGTAGAACTCGCTCATTAAATGATAGCCAACTCTTCTCGCGATCGATATATTTATATTTAGTTGTATTAGCTGTATTCATTATATTTTTAGGTCTCTTGGAAAAATAGTTAATTCAGTGTCTCCATTTTCTATTGTACTCCAGTCATCTGTATCGAAGTTTATAACAACAACGCCTGATGTAGGTACATTTTCAAATGTTTCGCTACCAAATTTATTAACAAATTTCGTGATTGCATCATTATGACCGAAAAGAATTAGTGTGTCATGCTCATTTTTACACATTTTGATTGCATTTCTTAATTTAGAGCGCTCGAAAGTGTATATATCGTCATTCTTAATAATACAGTCTATATTCATTTCCATATTTTGACAAAAGATAGTTGCAGTCTCTTTCGCTCTCTTGACTGGGCTACTCCACACAATTACCTTAGAAGGCAAATGACCTATTAATGCATGTGATACTAGGTGGGCATCACTTACTCCTCTCTTCGATAATGGGCGTGACAAATCATCGGTAATGGCATTCCAACATGATTTTGCATGTCTAATAAGGATTAGTTTTTTCATAATAGTTTTATTTATTAGGTGGATTATTGAATTTTTATTGTTTATACCTCACATTCCTTGCCAAGAACAATATAAACACTTCTAAATCTAATAAAAAATATCAATATAAAATATATTTTAGGCTATAAAATAAAAACTTTACTTTTGAAACTTAAATATACAACAAACAAATAAGTTAAACGCAATCCTGCAAAACTGCTCTATATCTAAGAACGAAGTATCTTATAATCTGTGTTTCGTCATAAAAAATTTAGTAGTAAGAAAGTAGAATTAGCTCACATTTTATAACTGTTGTAGCTTTGTATTTAAACTATTAATTATTAAAACAGAATAATGAGAAACTTCTCTATTGAATTTAAATGGGCTTCTATTGCTACTCTAGCCGCGTTAGTTTGGATGTTTATTGTCAAATCACTAGGTTTTCACGAGTTAGAAAAGATTAGATATGAAGTTGGCCTTCAGCTAATTTTTAACCTAGGACTTACTATTTTCTATTGGCTAGGAATTAGACAAAAGAAAAAAGAGTTTTACAATGGAGTGATTTCTTGGCAACGTGCTTTCCTTTCTGGACTTATCATCTGTATTATGATTACTTTCTTCTTCCCTCTTATACAATACATTACATTTATGCAGGTGAGCCCTCATTTTATGAGCACCCTACAAGAGGCAATGACAACACAAACTAAAATGCCGTTAGAAGAAGCTATTAACTACGCATCATTTGATATATATATGCGAAATGGAGTGACTAATAATTTTTGTTTTGGTGTTTTAATTATCGCAATTATTTCGTACTTTATACAGACTAAAAACGCTGCAGAGATAATAACAACTCCACAGCAAAACAAGAATAAAAAAAACAACAACAAACGAAAAAAATAACAATAAATAAACTGATCTTATGAATCTAAATAATATACCATTAATCAAAAACCTAGACGCTGATAATTTCTTTTTATTAGCTGGTCCTTGTGCTATCGAAGGAGAAGAAATGGCTATGCGTATAGCAGAGAAACTTATAACAGTAACAGATAACCTTAAAATTCCTTACGTATTTAAAGGTTCTTTTAAGAAAGCTAATAGATCTCGTATTGATAGCTTTACAGGTATTGGTGATGAGAAAGCACTTAAAATCCTTCAAAAAGTAGGTAAAGAGTTCGGTGTACCTACTGTTACTGATATCCATGAAATCTCTGACGCTACCATGGCTGCTGAGTATGTAGATGTATTACAAATCCCTGCTTTCTTAGTAAGACAAACGGATTTAGTGGTAGCTGCGGCTAACACTGGCAAAGTAGTTAATCTTAAAAAAGGACAATTTATGAGTCCTGAGAGTATGAAACACGCTGTACAGAAAGTACTAGATTGTAATAACGAAAGTGTAATGGTTACAGATAGAGGAACAATGTTCGGATACCAAGACATGATCATTGACTATAGAGGTATTCCTACTATGCAACAATATGCTACTACGGTATTAGACATCACTCACTCGCTACAACAGCCTAACCAATCTTCTGGAGTAACAGGTGGACGCCCTGATTTAATCGAAACTGTAGCTAAAGCTGGTATCGCTGTTGGGGTAGATGGATTGTTCTTAGAAACACATTTTGACCCAGCAAATGCAAAAAGTGATGGAGCAAATATGTTACACTTAGATTATTTTGAAGATTTGATGAAGAAATTGGTTGACATCAGACAAACAATCAATAAATTTTAAAAAATATTTTTAACACTACTTTTTTTAGAACCAATTAGTTAGATAATTTCGGTAAAAAAAAGAAGAAAAAAAAGCCTTGCAAGTCTTGCAGATTAAGAAAACAGCGCTATATTTGCACCGTTCTAAACAAACAAGATAAGCAAAAGCTTAGGGGAGATACTCAAGCGGCCAACGAGGACGGACTGTAAATCCGTTGGGAAACCTTCGCAGGTTCGAATCCTGCTCTCCCCACAAAAAGTCTTATCTATTGTATAAAAATATAGTCTAACAAACC
>JBOFGJ010000283.1:0-3124 GCA_051649065.1 Flavobacterium sp.
CTCTATTAGTAATTTTGCAGACAAGTCTGTTACCCTTAATGTTGCTGAAGGCGAAACAGTACATGCAGTCTTTACAAACGGATTGGTAAATACTTTTGTTATGGGGAATGATTGTACCACTGTTTTCTTTGAAGATTTCGGCTCAGGTGCGGTAGGATCTTATGGAGCTCCGTTAGTGGGGCAGACAAGTTATCACTATAATGAAGGAAATGTAAACCCTACACAGGATGGTTACTATTCAGTAGTAGGAAGTACCACAGATTTTGCATACTGGTCTACACCAGCAACTTTTGACCATACAAGTAACGATGGTACGGGAAGAATGCTGGCGATTAATGCTTCTTATGACAAAGGAATCTTCTTCCGTCGTAAGTTTACCAATCTCGTACCGGGAAAATCTTATAAATTCTCGGCTTGGTTGATGAGTCTGAGTAATGATGCAATAAAGCCAAATGCTACGTTTCAGGTAATAGATCCTGTAAGCGGAACCGTTTTAAATACAGTTTCATCTGGTGATATAACAACACATCATGTATGGAATGAGTATGCTATGGATTTTGTTCCTACCTCTACAGAATTAGATCTGGTTCTTCTAAACAATGCTCCGGGAGGTAATGGTAATGACATTGCTTTGGATGATATTCGTTTTGAAATGAATCCTCCTCAAAATCTTGTTGTAAGTAGAAATTGTAGTGCTGGGACAGTGAGCATAACATCTCCAGTTGGAGCTGTATATGAATATAGTCTGGATAACATCAACTGGCAGGCATCTCCTTTATTTACGGGAGTAACAAATACGGTTACTAACTACTATGTGCGCTATGCAGATGCTATCGCTTGTGTATCAAGTGCGCCACTACCATCGTGTTTCTGTTATAAGCCCGGTGCTACTTCAGGAGGTACTATATTCGATACCAATGTAGGTATTACGGCTCTTGGAAGAGCAGGTGCTACAGATGCTGACAACTGGCCAATGCTCCGTAAAGGAGGTTGGATTGCCTTGGAGTCTAAAACCAAAGCTTTTGTACCAAACAGAGTTGCTTTTGATGCCTCAGGAAATCCTGTTGGTATCGTACCTGCCAACTTTGTAGAGGGGATGATGGTGTATGATACAACTAACAACTGTATGAAAGTCTATACCCTAAAAGAGGGTGCGACTACTATGGCTTGGCATTGTATGACGACACAAACTTGTCCAGAGTAATATTATTATAGTTATTAATCACCTCACAGGTTGTAAACAACTTGTGAGGTTTTAAAAAAAAACATTATGAAAAATAAAATTCTGATACTGACAATGCTGGTGATGGCAACTGCAGCAAAATCACAAGTTACAATAGGTAAAGAAGTAGCGACTAATACATCGGTTTCGTTAGAATTTGGAGACGCCGAAAATAGGGGGCTTATTTTGCCATATATTATAGACAAAAGCGGTATTACTGTAGAAGGAAGTATCATCTACGATACAACAGATCATAAAGTAAAATATCTTAAAAATAGCGGAACCTGGGTTAACCTTAGTGAGGATGATGGTACTGTTACAACCATAGGAACAGTAGACCTTTCTGTACAAGGAACGGATAAAACGGAACAGTCCACAGCTAAAACTGCGATAGGAACAAATGCAGAATCAGATACAACAAATGGAATTTTGGTTTTGACAGATACAGATAGAGCAATGATTCTTCCTAAAGTAGCTAGTCCTCATACAAGTATCATTAATCCTGCAGCAGGAATGATGGTCTATGATACCACAAAAAAACAACTTGCTGTTTATAATGGTAAAGTTTGGAGTTTTTGGAAACCCTGAACACCTACACTTTTAACAATCTTTAAAATTGAACTAAAAACTACGGTTATTATTAATAATCCGTAGTTTTTTTATGCGTAATAAAAGTATTGTAGGATAGATTTTGAATATCAGATTTTTAGAGAGATTAAAGGTTTTGCGATTGAATATAAAATTGAACTAAGTTTCTCTCTTATTAATAATAAAGACCCCTTTTTGGTAATTAGTAGTCTTAATCTCAAAAGTTAATTTTTTTATTTTTTAATCAAATAAAAAATAGCTTTACCTAAGTTTAGTATAATATCAATATAATATATAAAAGAAAAAAAGAGAATAGCATCGAAAACTGCTTTTATTAAATCAAGTCCGAATTGTGTTCGAAGAATTTCACTACTTCTAAAAATACAAGCTAGAAGAGTAATTCCTATTATAAAAAATTGTTCATAATAGCTTATTTTTAAATTTTTTAGAATTGATTTGAAACTATATTTTTTTTCTTTACTTACTTCATAGAGTTTACTGACTATAATAGTATTATTTGCAATGTTTATTGCAAATAATATAGATAAAAGTGGTAATATATAATCGCAAAGTTCTTCAATAAAACTACTTTTTAATTTAATTGATAGAAAAGATAGAAATAACCCTAAAAAAATATAGGTGCCAATTTTATATACTTTATTCACTTTCTGAAATCCTTTTAGATGTATTGTAAATATATAAATAAGATTTTATATATAATTGGTAGATATGCAATTATTTAAAATTCTAAGAAACTATTGTTCTAAATATTGAAGATTTGATATAGGAGTATTTTGGCTCACGAATAAAAAAAAATGGCAATTTTATAAGATAAAGAGCGCCATTTGTAAAGTAAACTTACTGGGATACCTAATTCTCAGGTTAATTCTGATACATTCTTGCGCTCAAAGCAATTCTACTGCCTTGAGTCTAAAATCTAATGGATAAATCTTGCGGATTGATTTCATATAATAAAATTAAGGTTTTTATGCTTAAATTTTACTTTCAACTAAGTTAGTATATCCAGAATTCAATTTCTATATTTCTCTTAAAAAATGAAAAAATGGTAGATTAAATAATTGATTAATCTACCAAAAAATAGAATTTGAATATGTAGTGATAGTATACGATTAGAAAAACTAATCTTAAAAGAGATTGATTTTAAAAATATTTATAAAACCTTAATTTATTTTTCCAATCTTAAAAAAGGTTGTGTACTACTGTAATCTTCCCTAAAAACCGGACCGTTTAAAAATATAGTTTATTAACTTAGGGATAATTATGAAACAGAGCAATTTTACAGAAGTTCAGATC
>JBOFGJ010000284.1:0-7257 GCA_051649065.1 Flavobacterium sp.
AATAATGCCACTAGACAACCTAAAAATACTAAGAGAGAAATTAGCTATCCCTTTAGTTACTGCTATTCAACTGCTCAAACAACACAATGGAGATATAGATCTTTGTATACAAGAATTTCATCAATCCAATATTTTAAAAATAATAGACCAAACTGATTGTGATAAATCTATAGCTCACGTATATTATCAAAAACACCAATATAATATAGATAAAGCAATCCAAGAAATTAATAATCGTCAAGTAATTATCACTACGAGAGAGAATCCTACACCACAAAATGAAGTTGGTTTCATACTCTGGCCTGAAAAAGAGAATGGAGAATACTACAAAACTGTCAAACGGAATGATGCTTTTATTCCTACTTCTGATTTTGACTATGTAAAGAACATTTTTGCTAATGCGTGTGAAGAAGAGCCTTTTGATAGCTGTGGGCACAATTATTACAATAAAGAAGCTATCAACCAAATAATTCAAAATATCAGTAACCTACCTACAATGAATAGCACAATTGAAAGGTTTAGAGTTGAACTAATAGAATGGTTAGAAGACAAACGCAATTTTGCTTATTACTTAGTTGTATATGGTAATCTTTGATAGTTTAAAAAACACATATAAGAAACTAAAAACACTTTGCGCCTAACACACAATATATCCATTCAGTATGTAAAGTAGAGACGATTCCATTGTATCTAACACCACGATTCTCCTCACAGTTTGTCATCCTGAGTGTAATGAAGGATCTCATCCTATTGCGTTACGAGTGAGCCCCCTTCCTATCGTCAGGGTGACATAGATGGCGAAATGCCTACAGCTAAAAACAAAAAGAGGATGTCCTATAAAGAACACCCTCCACTTAAACAATTAAAAGTACCTATTACTACTAATATGCTTGATCTATATCAGTTACTCTAATCAATTTTTCATTAATAAACTCGTGGATACCGTACTTCGCTTGCTCACGACCATAGCCTGACTTCTTCGCTCCACCGAATGGAAGTTCAGGAGAGATACCTGTCACGTGGTTAATGTACACCATACCTGTCACTATCTGACGAGCGACTTTAATACCGCGTTCTTTGTTCTCTGTGAACACGCTTCCTCCAAGTCCAAATTCAGTATCATTAGCTAATGCAATAGCTTCTGCCTCGTCCTCTACTTCATAAATCATAAATACAGGCCCGAATATCTCTTCGTTATACGCATCCATTCCTTTTTTGATACCTGTTAGGATAGTTGGTTCCATAAACCATCCATCTCTGTCAAGCTTATTTCCACCGTATACAAGTTTAGCTCCTTGTTCTACAGCTCTATTCACTTGTTTAAGTACATCTTCACGAGCTTTCTCACTACTCAATGGCGCTACTTGCGTATCATCTAACATAGGATCACCTATTTTAGCATTCTTAACTTGCTCTGTTACACCTTCAATAAATGCTTTTGCTAATTTCTTATCTACGATAAGGCGTTTAGGAGATACACATACTTGACCAGCATTCCATAATCGACCTTCTACAGCACCTTTGATTGCTTTATTAATATCTGCATCATCTAATACTACGAACGCATCACTACCTCCTAATTCGAGTGTTGTTTTCTTAATGTGTTTACCTGCCGCGGCAGCTACACTTGATCCTGCAGGTTCACTACCTGTGAAAGCAACTGCTTTTACTCTTGGATCACCGATAATCGCTTCGATAGATGCTCCTGGTACGAATAGATTAGTATACACTCCATCAGGTAGTCCACACTCTTTAAAGATAACTTCCATAATATCTGCACATTGAGGGATATTAGAAGCGTGCTTTAACACCATTGTATTTCCTGCCATTAAGTTAGGTGCAGCAGAACGAGTGATTTGGTAAAACGGGAAGTTCCAAGGCTGAACACTTAAGATAGTTCCTATAGGTTCTTTGCTAATAAAAGCTTCTCCATGGGGAGTCTTAATCTTCTCATCTGCTAAAAACGTCTCTGCATTATCAGCATAGAAGTCAAAGATATCAGCACATAGAAGTACCTCACCTATTCCCTCTTTTAGTAACTTACCCATCTCTAATGTGATAAGCGAACCAAGCTCTACTTTGCGTTCTCTAAACGTATTTGCTACTTTATGGATGATAGCAGCTCTCTCTTTAATAGTAGTTTTTCCCCAAGTTAAGAATGTCTTATCTGCTTTTGCAAGAATCTTGTCTATCTCTTCAGCAGACATTACTGGATATACTTTTACTTCTTTCCCTGTTGTAGGGCTAATTGTTTTAATACTTGATTTTATTTGAATATTCATAATCTATTATTTTTTAGTTATGTCTAATATACCAAATTAAAAATCAACAAGTTATAAACTTATCATAAAACTAATAGCCATAACCGAATAAAGCAACAGCTTCTATAAATAACACAATTCAAACATTTTAATATAATTCTCTCTTGATACTATCGAGTCTAATAAACACACCATTTTTGGTATGCAACAGTGTTGCAAATAAATAGATATAAACCAAATACATTTTAACATTAAACTCATTTGCGCTATATTTGTCCAAATGAAACAGTTCAACAACATATTAAACATACTTCTTTCGCTAGTCTTTATAGCGATAAGTTTCTATCCATGTGCGGATAGCTATGTTGGTATGCCTGTTTCTCAGCATATAGAGTCTATTCACCTAACATCCCTTACACAGGCAGATACTAATATTGATCATGTAGACGTATGTTCTCCTTTGTGTAGTTGTTCTTGTTGTGCAGTATCTCTTACTGTAGCAGATGTTATTGATGTCATAGACGTAATATCTACTAAATATATTCACAAAACACCTCAGCCTTATAAGGATTCTATCATTAAGATGGAATACCCTATATGGCAACCCCCTAAGCTCGTTGCTTAAGTCTATTCATTATTAAATATGCGATTATACTATTGGTTAATAGTACTATAATCTTAGGACAGTTAGATTAACTATCTCTAGGTATTATACCATTACACCTACTCATTACATCCTTACTCTAAAGGATGAAGTTTATCACATAGAATAGCAATTAAATCCAAATTAAGCATTAGCCAAATACTGCAAAGTATTTCTACTTCACATCTCTTTCATTTCTTCTAAAACCATACTACAGTATGCATCTAGAATAAATTCAGAGCTATTTTGTATAATTACTTTTCGTTTATATGTCTATCGCTTAATCTGGGTTAAACGCAATACTTAGAAAGACAACTTATAAATACTAATATTATCATGTTAGATAAAATCATACATTTTAGTATTCGAAATAAGTTCATTATAGGATTATTCGTATTAGGGTTAATAGCGCTAGGTACGTATTCTGTGATGACTTTACCTATGGATACTCAACCCGATATAACTAATAATCAAGTTCAGATTATCACTTCTTCACCTACTCTAGCGACGCAAGAAGTAGAACAATTTATCACTTACCCAATAGAACAGGCCGTTAAGCCTATACCCAATATCACAGAGCTTCGCTCGATTAGTAGATTTGGACTAAGTGTAATCACTGTGGTATTTACAGAAGATACAGATATATACTGGGCTCGTGCTCAGATATCTGAAAAACTAAAGATCGCTGAAGAAGCTATCCCCAAAGGTGTAGGAACTCCTGAACTAGCTCCTGTAAGTACTGGTCTTGGAGAAATCTATCAGTATGTGGTATACCCTAAAGAAGGATATGAAGAGAAGTACAACAGTATGGATCTTAGAACAATACAAGACTGGATCATAAAACCGCAATTAGTTGGTGTTAAAGGAGTTGCTGAAGTAAATACATTAGGTGGACAACTTAAACAATATGAAATAGCTGTCAAACCTGATTTACTAAACAGTATGAATACCTCTATCCTAGAGATATTCTCAGCATTAGAAGCTAATAATGAAAATACAGGAGGTGCTTATATTGATAAGAAACCATATGCTTACTTTATCCGCAGTGTGGGGATGGTTAAGAGTATCGAGGATATAGAGCGCATCGTCGTGAAGACTAATTATGGTACTCCTGTACTTATCCGCGATGTGGCAGAGGTACGTATCGGTAGCAGTATCCGCTATGGTGCAGTAACCAAAGATGGAAAGGGAGAAGATGTCAGTGGAATGGTGATGATGCTTAAAGATGCCAATACACAAGAGGTAGTAAAAGCGGTAAAAGAGCGTATGACTCAGATAGAGAAGTCTCTACCTGAAGGAGTAGCTATAGAACCATTTATAGATAGAACTAAACTTATCGACAAGACCGTTAATACGATACAGACGAACCTTATCGAAGGAGCATTAATCGTAGTGTTCGTTTTAGTACTATTATTAGGTAACTGGAGAGCTGGACTAATCGTAGCCTCAGTGATCCCCCTTGCCCTGCTATTTGCTATCTCTATGATGAAGTTATTTGGCGTTAGTGGTAACCTAATGAGTTTAGGAGCTATTGACTTTGGATTAATCGTTGATGGAGCCGTCATTATAGTAGAGGCCATCGTCCATCGCCTCCACATAGGTAAGAACCGCAAAATATCACAAGATGATATGGATGCTGAGGTATATGGGGCTGCTGCTAAGATTAGAACTAGTGCTGCCTTCGGAGAGATTATTATCCTGATTGTATACTTGCCTATCCTAGCCTTAACAGGTATAGAGGGCAAAATGTTTGGGCCTATGGCGATGACAGTATCCTTTGCCATCTTAGGAGCATTTATCTTATCACTTACTTATGTACCTATGGTATCTTCTTTATTCTTATCTAAAAAAATAGGTAAAGAAAAACCAAACTTCAGTGATAAATTAATCGATAAACTATACAGTTGGTATAAGCCAGTACTAGAAGGCGCGTTTAAGATGAAGCGCATTGTACTATTCACAGCATTTGGGTTATTTGCCTTTGCTCTATTTGTCTTTGGGCGTATGGGTGGTGAATTTATCCCTACGCTAGACGAAGGAGACTTAGCTACTCACGTGATTATCTCTTCTGGTAGTTCACTATCACAAGAAATAGAGACTACGACTAAGGCTGAGAAAATACTAAAAGATCGCTTCCCTGAAGTGAAGATGGTAATTTCTAAAATCGGTAGTGCAGAGATTCCTACTGACCCTATGCCAATGGAAGCAGCAGATATGATTGTTATCTTAAAAGAAAAAAAGGAATGGACATCAGCTAAGACTAAGGAAGAACTAATCAGCTTAATGGAAGAAGCTTTAGAAGAAATCCCAGGTGTTAGTACAGAGTTCTCTCAACCGATACAAATGCGCTTTAACGAATTAATGACAGGAGTTAGAAGTGATGTAGCGATTAAGGTATTCGGAGAAGATTTAGATCGTCTAGCTAGTCTAGGTGTAGAGATTAACGGTCTTATCGCAGATGTACCTGGTGTAGCAAGTACTAAACTAGAACGCGTAACAGGTCTACCACAGATCTCTATTAAATATGATCAAGATAAGTTAGCCTTATATGGTCTAAAGATCTCCGACATCAGCCAAGTAGTACGTGCTGGGTTTGCAGGAGAGACAGCTGGTGTAGTATATGAAGGAGAAAAGAGATTTGATTTAGTCGTTCGTTTAAACCAAGGCGATAGACAAGATATTGAGAATCTTAAGAATATGTTTATTCCCCTGCCTAATGGACAACAGATACCCTTAGGACAAGTAGCAGATATAGATTATGAAGATGGCCCTCAACAGATTAGTAGAGAGAATGGTAAAAGACGTATCGTACTAGGATTTAATGTTCGTGAACGAGATGTAAAAAGTGTGGTAAATGATATACAAGTCATCCTAGATAAGAAACTCAATATGCCTGATGGTTATTACATCACTTATGGTGGTCAATTCGAAAATTTAGTAGAGGCAACTAACAGACTTATGGTAGCAGTACCAGTAGCCTTGATGTTAATATTCATTTTACTATACTTCACTTTTAAATCAGTAAAACAGTCACTAATGATCTTTACTGCGATACCGCTATCTGCTATCGGTGGTGTAGCCGCCTTATGGATGAGAGATATGCCGTTTAGTATTTCTGCGGGGGTAGGGTTTATAGCATTATTCGGAGTGGCTGTATTGAATGGTATTGTCCTTATCGGACAGTTTAATCAACTAAAAAAAGAAGGCATGGATTTATATGAACGAATTATAGAAGGGACTAAGATACGTCTACGCCCTGTATTATTGACCGCTATGGTGGCGTCTTTAGGATTCTTACCTATGGCATTGAGTACAAGTGCTGGTGCTGAGGTACAAAAACCTCTAGCTACTGTAGTAATCGGAGGACTAATCACTGCTACTATATTAACCCTAATAGTGCTGCCTATTATCTATTACTATGAAGAAAAAGGACTAGGAATTGGCAAAAAAAATACGACTGTTATAACATCCGCTCTATTGTTATTGATCACTCTAGGAGCTCAAGCTCAAGAAGTGAAAAAACTTACACTAGAAGATGCATTACAACTTAGTGTTGAAAACAATAAGGGAATAAAAGCGGCTGAATTAAATACAAAAGCTCAAAAGCAAATGACAAGTACTAACTTCGACTTGGCAAAGACTGATATTTCAACTGGCTTTGGGTATCTAGACACAAAAGAAAAACAAGATATCACATTGTCTATATCTCAATCATTCTCTCCATTTACGTATGGAAAGAAAAAACAGGCATTAAACAAAGCATACGAAACCTCTGTAATACAACAACAAGGTGTGGTAATCGCAACTGAATACGCAGTGAGACAAGCATGGGAAAGTCTGTTATACGGTCTGTCGAAAGAGGTATTACTAAAAGAACAGGCAGACTTACTAAGAGATTTCTCTAGATCTGCTAAGCTCCGTTATGACACTGGTGAAACTACTTTAATGGAAAGCAATGTAGCTTCTGCTAAAGAACAAGAGTTAAGAGTTCTCATTACGCAAAACAAGACTCTTGTAAATAATGAAACTTCTAAACTAAAAGCGCTGCTAAATCTAGAAGAAGACTTCACACCAATGAGTCCTACTATTGCATATGATAAACACGATGCTGAAAAAGACTTTGACTTAAGCTTAAACAATACAATACAATTAGCTCAAAAAGAGATAGAGACTATAGAAGCGAGTAGAAACTTAGAAAAGGCTAATCTACTACCTGACTTCTCTCTGGGGTATAATATTAAGTCTGATTCAGGCACTGTGATAGGAAGTAATGGACTACCTGTTACTTATGGCAAAGAATTGCGTGTACCTAGTTATACAGTAGGTATCTCTATTCCTATATTCTTTGGTAGT
>JBOFGJ010000285.1:0-2151 GCA_051649065.1 Flavobacterium sp.
GGTAACTGAGGCTGCAAAAGCTTTAATACAGTTTGGTTTTGACACCTTGCAATTACACAAAATATTTGCCACTCACTTTACTTACAACGAAGCTTCGGGACGCATTATGCAAAAGATAGGAATGCAACAAGAGGGTGTGTTAAAGGGACAAATATTGAAGAATGAGAAGTATTTAGATCTTATAACTTATGCGATAATAAAAGAATAGGTAACAAATATTTAGATCTTATAACCTATGTTGTAATAAAAACAAACGCCTGATTGATTTATCAGGCGTTTACTTTTTATTATTTCTTTTTTGATTCTAATTTTTGATAGACTTTATTAATCATATTTATAGTCAGATTTTCTTCTGTAGCCATATTCACTGTAATGTCTATTGTATCTTCCATTGACTCAATAAAACCTTTCTCGATATTGTAAACTACTTCTTTCTTTCCTATTCCATTCATCTCAGAATACTTAGTAGATTTACTAGCTGATGAAATTTTAGAGTCTATAGTGAAGTAAGCCTTTCCATCTACAATCTTATACAGTTTCATCTCCTCTAACGTAGAAACTTCTACTACATTCTCATCTGATAATGCGATTTTCTTCTTGCTATTTCCTTTGTAAACCTCATTCACTTTAAGTGCTGTATTACCAAAACCGTTAAAGAACAATTCATTTAACGCTTCTATCACTTCTTTACTTGATGGTTTAAATTGCTCGTTTAGTACCTCTGTATATTTCAACCCACGTCTTTCTGCAACTCCTGTAGCAACATGCTGTAGTGCATCTAATTTTTCTATACCTTTTTGCTTACTTCCTTCAAAAGATCTACTTGTACTATTTGCTAAATCAAGTTGAAAGTTAGACTTCTTCTTTCCACCATCTGTCCAATGTACAATATACTGTCCATTCATATCTGTAGTCTCATAGCGGGGATACACACCACCTTCCTTCTTCATCTTCTCTATCATCTCTGGATTCCCCATTAAATTGGAAGTAGTACTATTCTTACCTGTTATACTAACTTCATAACTTGTACCTGCTTGTAGATCAAAATTCATACGCAGTGACTCTTGTGCATACGTCTGTAAAGAGGTAAATACACAACTAACAAAAAACATTACTTTTTTCATAAACTAAATCTTAATTATAGCACAAGGTAATTGTTTTTTTAGTAAAAAAACAAACATCATTTAAACAATCTCCTTAACCACCCCTCTTTCTGTTTAGTGTAAGGAGGATATTTTATACTTGACTCAAACCAAAAAGGTTTGTGCAATATACTCTTGTAATGAGAGAAGGTCTCGAAACCATATTTACCATGATAGTTTCCTATACCACTTGCACCTACTCCACCAAAAGGTAGCGTATTAGTGCTTAAGTGCATCAAACTATCATTTACTGCTCCTCCGCCAAAAGAAACTTCTTTTAGTATCTTATCAATTAATACTTTGTCTTTTCCATATAAATAACAAGCTAATGGTTTAGGTCGCTTCTTTATTTGACTAATTACCTCATCTAAAGATTCAAAAGTAAGTATAGGCAATAGTGGGCCAAAGATTTCTTCTTGCATAATTGCATCTTCCCAAACAACCTCATCTAATATAGTTGGACTAATAAAGCGTTTATCCCTATCGGTATTGCCACCATAGCATACCTTAGTTGTATCAATTAGACTAACTAATCGATTAAAGTTCTTGGTATTGACAATTTGCAAATAGTGTGCAGGTAAATTATCTGCTTGTTGTGGATAGTTATTCATCTCAATCTTTAGGTACTTTATCAACTCCTCTTTTATAGAAGCATCAACCAAGACGTAATCAGGAGCAACGCAAGTTTGACCAGCATTCAATAACTTAGCCCATACGAGGCGTCTGGCAGTCATGGGAATATCACAGCATTTCAGTACAATCGCAGGACTCTTTCCTCCTAATTCTAAAGTAACAGGTACTAAGTTTTTAGCCGCTGCTTCATAAACAATCTTCCCTACAGCTATACTTCCTGTAAAGAATATCTTATCAAAAGGTAATGATAATAATTCAGTAGTTTCTTCTATTCCACCTTCTACTACATAAAGATATTCCTTGTCAAAGTTTTCATTTATTAATTCGGCTAATACTTGAGAAGTACGCATAGGTAGCTCACTTGGTTTTATAATCA
>JBOFGJ010000286.1:0-5897 GCA_051649065.1 Flavobacterium sp.
TTCGTAATTAGAAGTTGCCCTTGTACTCCAGGTTTTATCTTTTCTGTCGAAATACTCTTATTGTTTACACTAATCTTTGTATTTGATAATACTGCTTTATCTCCTCCTTTTATATTAAGAACTCCGTCTGTGCTTTCTATTTTTTGGCCTTTATTTGCAACTTTCAGATAGATACTATTCTCTACATCTTCATTTGTAATTACACTCTCAAAATTATTTGTTACATCGGCTACTACATCAATAGTTACCTCTGTGAACTCCTCATTTTTATATACATACTTACCTGTGTTCTTTCCATCTACTATCTCTGGGGTAATTGTAGTAATAGTCTCTAGAGATTTTACCACCTCTGAGATATCTATAGTTTGGTTATCTCCTTTTTCATCTAAGTATTTAAACACATAGCTATTTCCCTCTTTCACATAAGTTACGTTACCCTCTGGAATACTATTAGTAAAGTACACGTTCAGTGCATTTTGCACATCTTCATTTGTAATTACACTCTCAAAGTTATTTGTTACATCTGCCACTACATCAATAGAGGTCTGGCTATTATCTTCTGAAGTATAAACATATATCCCTTTACCTTTATTTTCTAATGTAGTCAAAACATTAATATCTCTTAAAGGAACAGAAACTATATTTTCATCTGTATCTTTTAAATATAAGCTTTGTTCTTCAGCGTTTACAGCAAACTCATCATTTTTAGGTATATCTCTAGAAATATTATCTTGATCTGTCATCAAGCGTATCCATGTCGTTTCAAACCAATAGTAATAACCAATATTCAGTTCTGTATTTTGAGTAGTATTAAATACTAATAAACTATTAGTTGTTTTTCCGTTATTAATATTACTATTGTCTGTTAATGATTTTAAAGGAACTCTTGGAATTAAAACTCCTTTTAAGTTATTAGAAGACACTTCTATATCAAGCATCGCTGATTTATCTGGATTCTTAGTACCTATTCCTACTTGTGCCATAGCGAAACTTGACACAAATAGAAGTGATAACGGCAATACATTTTTTCTCATTTTATTTGGCTTTTATATTTTGGTACTCCTTTTATTTTTGGTTAACTCTTGTTCTAACACTCGGATTAATAGGCATAGAACAACTCTTACTACTAAGGGTTATTGACGCTACATTAGACCTGTAGCTTTCCTCTCCATAAGGTTCCCCGTTTCCTCCACTTTTCCCTTTTATTGAGTATTTAGCTATAGCTTTTTTTAGAGAAAACAAAGGTTTTGGAAAGAATGAAATCATTCCATCTTCTGGATTATACTCCCATTTACCACAATCATCCTCATATAAATAAGGGTTAACCATAGGAGTCATATCAGCATTGTAAAAAGAAAACGAATATGGATCTATATTCTCATTAGCACCTATCGGATTAGAGATATGTCCACTATAAGCAATATCATTTAGTAAAGAATAGAAAGTGCTGGTAGATACATCACACACTTCAAAAGCTTTATCTGTAGCCTCTGCCGAATAAGGTAATGATATCCTTAGATTGCGAATCATATGAACATTCTCCCTTCCTCCAGTAACTCCAGCAAAACCAATCTTAAATATCTCAGGAACAGAACTATCAAGTGTAAATAACTTTTGCTCTCCCTCTACATTCTCATCTTGATTAGAAAAGTCGCCATTAATCGACTCGGCATTTTCATAATACTGTACACTGGTTTCATAGTGATACTCATCTATTATGGTTGTAATCTCTTTTCCGTGTTGAACTTTCACAGACACTTTAAATCCTCCCTCTATATGAGGAATTAAACTGATATAGGCTTTTCTATAATTAACATCTTCAGAGCTATTTGCTATCGCCCCATTCCTAAGGTTAAATGTCTCCTTCTCTGGTAACTGAGTTCCTAACTCATACTTATATACACCATTACTCATAATATAAGCACCTCCTCTATTCATCTTATCTACACTTACGGTACTTACAGTCTTTAGCACAGGATATCCTCTATACCCTTGATAAGGATCTGATTCAGGTAATTTCATTTCAGCTCCTCTTAAAGTGACATGACTTACCCCTTGCAAACTACCTCCTGGCCAACCATAATCAGTACCATTAATACGTGCAGACTCTCCAAAGTTTTTAACCTTAAAGTTTCCTGATATATTAAAACCTACTCCTAAATATGCTCCAGGAACCCCCTTCGCTCGTTTAGACTTTGCAGATTCACCTGCTCTGCTAAACACATATCCAAGAGAACGCCCAGTAGCCCCCATATGCATATCCTTATCAGGAATCGAACCATCATATAGAAACATTAAAATACCATCAGTCCCTACTTTATCACCATCATATATATTAAACTCAAAACTAACATCTATCCCATTATTTGAATTAAAAGCCAAATCCTGTAATAAAATGGCTCCAAATTGAAATTGTTTTAACTCTGTTAAGAACAAACCTTCATTAGTGAACTTAGCTCTATTATTGGCTCCTGGTAAGAATACACCTGGTGGAGGACTATTTCCTTCTTGCAAAGACAAGAAATAAGGAAATTGTGTAGTACCTGTCTGTCCATATACACCAAGTCCTAAAAACATTAGAAGTACAGAACAACTTTTTACCGCTTTTCTTGTTATGTTTTCAAACAATTTTCTTGCATAAATCTCAACAAACATCATCATAACTTACATATTACTTTAAATTTCAAATTCAGTGATTGCTTTCATTACATTATTAATAATTAAAAGCTATTATTTAATTGTTGTGAAAAATTCAAACACTATGCCAAAAACAATGAAAACTTGACAATAACTGACATATTGAGAATATGTATATCTAAATATTGACACTTGTTTATATACAAACAAGAACTATTCATCAATACATTAGGACAGAATCAAACTATTTTGAGTTAAAAATCCCATGATACTAACTATTTTTTATTTCTAAATAATGCGAAAAAAAGTTCATTATGAGATATTTCTTTTCTCATATCATACCACTGAAGCCTTATTTTTCCATATCTCAGAGATGGGATAACAAAAAAAGAGGCTATCCATAAGGATAACCTCTTCTTATACTTTTTATAAATTTAAAGTAGATATGTAATGCTCAGATAAACCTAATTATGTAGTGTGAAATTAGAAGTAAAATCTCTTCTTTTTGTCAAGGTAAAGAAGAAGATAGCTCTAGTAATGTTATTTCTCTTATTTAACCATCATCGCTAAAGTACCAAAGAAATTACTAGCATTATGAGCAAGAATAGGAAACACTATACTTCTACTCTTAATAGCAATCCAGCCGTATACATACCCCGCAAAGGCAGTTTGTATAAAATAAATAGTATTAAAACCTACTTCATACTCCTTAGACAGCGTAAAGGCATGTACAAAACCAAAGAGCACAGCTATAAGCAAATTACTAGGGTTACCTATATATTTAACCTTAGTCTTTAACGAAGACAGTAATAACCCCATAAGCACACCTCTAAACATAATCTCCTCATCTAGCCCGGGTAAGATTAACTGAAAGGCAAGCGTCTCTATGTTCCACTCTCCTCCACTACCTGCAAAGAACCAAGCTAATACAGCTAACACTGTAATACCTATCGTAGCAATCCAGACAGGTTGCTTAATCCCTTCTGCCTGCTTAAGAGTAAAGAAGTCATACTCTTTAAAATACTTGCGAAACACATAATAACAAAGGATCCCACACAGTACCCCATATATCTTTCCACTCCAGTTCCAATTGCCATTGATAATATGAAAAGAATCATACGCTCTCCCTAACCTGATAGCACAACTATACACTACAAATACGAGACAGAAGACACCAATACGAATAAAGTACTCTTTAGTTCTTTCCTTGATCAACAAAATCATAAAAGGAAGTAATACTATGAGATACATAATAGCCTCTAAAACAACAATAGTCATAATCAATGGGTTAGTTATTCTAAATTAGCACTTTATTATTAAACGACAATACCAGTTTTCGGTTAACCGTTAACTACCCTGTGTCAAATGTTTAACAATCTCCTTTATAGAATACTCAAAATATTCTCCTTTTTCATTCTTGTTTCTGTTAAACAATTTTGGGCTATAATTAGAGCAATTCAACTTTAAAAAGGAATAGTAATACTCATCTAAATACATGTCAAACTCCTCCTCAAAAGTCATTTTCGTTGTATAATCCACCTCCACAAAGGTCTTAAGCTTAGTCACTACGAAAGTCAATTCCTCCTCAGTTACATCTTTAACAGGTAAAGGATCAGGTAGAGCAATTCTAAAGGCAAATACCTCAGCGCTTTCTCCTTCCCAATATTCCCATAAATCATAATTAGACATATTTTTATCTGTAAGCTCATGCAATGCCTGCTCTACTCTTTTATACTCTATATTGTCCTCATCTCCATATTCATCACAATAGTCCGTATATCCCAAAACTGCCTTTAGTATCACAGGATATCGCTCTTCTGCTACCCTCATCAGAGGCATTATCTCTTTTCTTATACTCATTTATAATGGTTTATAGATTATGGTATACAGTTTACAGTTTACAGTCTACAGTTTACAGTTTATCCTATCCACCGTTAACTAATTCGTTCCGTATTTACAATTGGGCGAAAAGTATTTCGCCCCTACTCTTGTGTGTCGACAATTGTAATACATACCTTAAAATCCTTATCCACACAGTACTCTCATAATCAAAGTTCCTAATGCCGTAGGGCATACACTGTAAACAGTGAACTTTCAACCGTTAACTATTTAAATTCTTAATTAAAGCCGCCGCCTTCTTCGTTGTACTAACCTTACTCCAAGTCTCTACTAACTCGATAACTCTCTCATTCGTTACCTTAGTTTGGTTAGTACTCAGCACCTCAACATATTGTTCTAATAAAGACTTAAATCCTTTAATCGGAGTTTCGTTCATCTCACACAAGATACCCTCTATCAATTTTTGTAATGCCTGATTGTGTTGTACACTCACATTCATCATAAACCCTTGAATAGAATCTGTCAAACGCTTAATAGTTACATATTCTTTAGACAATGCTTTTCCGATTACATGACCTAAACGCTTTTGATCTAAATGCAATGCCTCTTTTATCCAATACTCCGCTGCAAAAGAACGCGTAACCTTGTCATCCGCCATCATTCCCAATCCATAGAATAAGTAAAACTGATCCGTAAACGTTACCTTATTCATTTGCAACAAATAAGTAAACACCTCTTGTAGTGCTTTCTTCTCAGCAACCTCAAACGTAGCGCTACCTCCATAATGCAAACATCTCTCTACGATCGCCATTAGTACTGCATCTAAATGCTTTGGTGTGATTGTCATTAAATCTGCCAGTTCACTAATACTTACATCCATAATCTGATACTTGATCAGTCCCATCAAATTCACAGACCCCATGCGATCACCTACTGCCGTCTTAGGCATTCCTTTATTCACACGGCTAAATAATACAGACGTATTGATATCATAAGGTATCTGTTCTAACTTTAGTTTCTTATGTGTAAATACCTTCTCTACCTTCTTCTTAGTTTTATAGTCCCAATCCTCATACGTATGAGAATCTTCTATTACTTCCCAATTGCCGAGCCATCCCGCACAGTACAATTGTTGTTCCTTCGTATATCTATCATTAGCCAAGCTCTCTACCGCCTTATGAGGATATTTTAAAGCAGCAGCCAGTCTCCATACATCATAATATTTCTCTGACTCCTCTTTTATCTCTCCCTCTCCTAAGTAGAACTCCAATATCGCTAATAACTCTCCTTTTAAAACCGTCTTAACATGCGCTAAACCTTCTGCAAAAGTGGTTATATTTAGACGAGCCAAAGCTATCTGAAGGTCTAAAGCATCTATAATCTCACCTTGTTTTTGATATACCGCTAACCTATCTACAAGC
>JBOFGJ010000287.1:0-2339 GCA_051649065.1 Flavobacterium sp.
TGAATATCTCTTTAGTTTCTGGATTCACAGCTATACCATAAGGTATCTGTATCTTCTTATCTGTACCGTCTTTAATGATATTATCCGTGATCACCTTTTTAGTCAGTGTATTCAGTATTCCATAGGTAATCCTATTAGCTCCTGTATTGTGCTTATAAGACGTAGCATAATAGTAAAGTTTATCATCATCCATCGTCATATTAGACACAGGTATATCGAGCTGTTGTTTTACCTTATCCGTATTCGAGTCTATAACATACAGATTAGGTTCTGCATTATAATAATCCCCCCTTGATGACACATAGATATCTCCTGCCTTATCTATCTGCATGCGATGTAAGTTTATCGCTACATCTATCTTCTTTGTTTCTGTGAAGCTAGGTATATCTATCACTGATACAGTCGTATCATAGTTCGGTACGCGATATCCTCCCGAATTAGCTACATAAAGCTTATTACCTTTAATTACCATCTCTTCAGGTTGATAACCTACAGTCACTCTTCTTGTAACTTCTAGAGACAAAGTATCTATCTCAGCGACGAATCCCTTCTCTGCATTTGGGTTTATCTCCACTTTACCAGCATATGAACTTACATAAGCCTTACCATCCTTAAAAGCCAAATAACGACAGTTAGGTACGTGTATTTGCTTAATATGCTTACCTGTCTGTACATCAAATACCTCTACGAAGTTAGACACATTGATAGTCGCATACACCTTCTTACCATATATCTTTATATCATTACCTACATCCCCAAGTTCTTTTGTAATATGAGGGTTGCGCTCAGAGAATATATCCCTCGTATAAGTACCTGTATGATATTCGAACATATCTATAGAGGCTCTATTCATTCCCATATTCCCTTCGTTCAACAAATAGAATCCACTGTACTTCTCCGTACTAACAGGAATAGATACATTAGAACTATCAGATAAGAATATCATCTCATCTTTTCGACAACTTACTACCGCTAGTAAAACAGCAGTAAGCATAATTATATTTTTAAATCTCATATATCAAAGCTTAAAGTGAAACGGAAGTTACGTCCAGGCATAGGGAAGTTACTCACTACCTCATAATACTGATTAGCGATATTGTTAGCTTCTACACTTGCCTTAAATCTATAATCACGCCATTTGAAACTTTTTAATAATGACACATCGTGTGTGTACCACGGTTGTATCTCGTTTCGCTTAATATTATTTTTATTACCATTATAACGTTCTCCTACATAAATAAAACTATAGTTAAGAGACCAATCTTTATAATCTAAACTCACGATAGAAGAACCAGAATGCCAAGGAGCATAAGGTATTTGATCTCCATAGTATGATGGCTTACCATATAGTGTTTCGCTCTTATCTTTTGCTACTGTGTACTCATACGTCAGATTAACACCTAATCGCAAGTCTTCCATTAACCTTACAGTAGTTCCTACATTTGTTTCTATCCCATAGTTCTCTACTTTCCCTAGATTAGTCATCATCCATCTCATCATACTAGAAGTAGGTGTAGCTATAATCTTATCCGTTATATTAGCGAAGTACGATTCTACTGACAAATGCACCTCTTCAAACAAAGCATTGTTGAACTGTTTATTATAAGTGAATCCTAAGTTAATCTGTTTAGATGCTTCTGGTTTTAAGTTAGCAGTACCTAGCTGTGTGTAATACAAATCATTAAACGTAGGTAATCTATAGATATACTTATAAAATGTATGCACTACGAAGTTTTCATCGTCCCATGGTTTATAACTCAAGAAGATAGATGGCGCCCAAAACTGACGATCTGGAGCTTCATAATTATAACGCACCTTCTCCTTAGTGAATGTCCCTAAAATATTAGCCTGAGCTTTCACCTTACCTAGATTCACAGAAGTCGCTAACGAAGTTAAAAAGGTATAACGTTCAGGATAAGTAAACGGAGTTCCTTGTCCTATACGTGTAGCATTAAGTTTATTGTATTGTAAGTCTGTCGCTAGAGCCACATCCCAGATATCAGTTATCTTATATAGATGTGCAGCTGAGACATAATATTCTTGTTGGAAATAAGTATTGTCAAACTGTGGGTTATAAGTCACCTCTTCACCTTCAAAATCCACTGTCTTACGAGATAGATAGTGCATCTCATCATAAGCATACTTTCCTTTGAGCTGGAACTGGTATCTATCAGACACAAATCTAGTCCACTCTCCCTGTGCCATAAAGTTCTTATCACTCTGACGTTCATTGATATTTTCAGTCTCTAAAGTAACATCACTCTTCTTAATTACAGCGCCTGGAAGTCCTCTATCTGACTGATAGTAATAAAGGTTAGCCTGCCAAGTATCTTTCTCAG
>JBOFGJ010000288.1:0-8088 GCA_051649065.1 Flavobacterium sp.
AGTATGGTGCTGCATCACATCCACATCCTGCTACCCATTGCCAGTTACCATTATTAGAAGCTAAATCATAATCTAGTAATTGTTGTGCAAAGTAGGCTTCGCCCCATCTCCAATCTATCAGCAGGTGTTTAGTCAAAAAACTAGCAACAACCATTCTCACTCGATTATGCATAAACCCAGTAGCATTAAGCTCTCGCATACCTGCATCTACGATGGGATAGCCCGTCTGCCCATTACACCAAGCATCATATTCTACCTCGTTATTTCGATATTGAACAGCTTCATACTTTGCTTTGAAACAATTGTTTTCTACCTGGGGATATAAGTATAGTATCTGACCAAAGAACTCTCTCCATATCAACTCTGATAGCCACACTGCATTCTCCTTCAATGCTATTCTTACACAGTGTCTCACAGATATAGTACCGAATCTAAGAGCTACTCCTAACTTACTCGTTCCTTCTACTCCAGGATAATCTCTATATTGATCATAATTAGAGACTATAGACAGATCTATTTGTGGAACATCATATTTGACTTGATTTGGCTTATATCCTATTTCTTCTAAAGTAGGCAGAGTACATTCCATTGTATAAAACATCTCATGCTTTAAATCAACAGAATAATTAAATAAATGGCGTTCAGTCAATAACAGTCTCCATTGTTTAGCATAAGGAGTATACACTTGATAAGGTGTCCCATCTTGTTTTAAGATCTCTCCTCCTTTAAAGATAACATGATCTTTATATTTGTTTAAGGGAATAGTTTGACTTGCTAAAAACTGTTCTACTTCTGCATCCCTTTTAATCGTCCGTGGTTCATAATCCTCATTAGTAAACACAGCTTTCACTTCATACTTCTGCATTAGAGAGGCAAATGCTTCCGTCACTGTATTATGAAAACATAGTACACCTGTACCTAATTTTGACAAAGTATCATTCACTCTAGACAATGCTTGATGAATATATTCTAAGCGCTTATCAGTTGGATTGGTAAACTGTTTTAATATATCCTTATCAAAAATAAAAATAGCTAGTACGCGATATCCACTTCGCAAAGCATAATATAAAGCAACATTATCCTCTAAACGCAAATCACGTCTAAACCAAAAAACAACTATTTCTTCTCTATTCATATCTACATAACTTCTAAAGTATTCCCAAAAAAAATGAGCTAAGTACTCTTTTATTCCCGAAAGATATAAAAGAATACTTAGCCCACTAAATCAAATATAAACTACTTTACTAAAAGGCACCTATTAAACTCATCCAACTTGTACCTACTACTAGATAAATGATTAATAACATTACTCCTATGATTAATCCGTAGGTCCACCATGACTTTAACTCTACATAGCCACTTCCAAAGAATACAGGTGCAGGTCCATGTCCATAGTGTGTTAATGTTCCATAGATAGATCCCATAAAACCTAACATCATAGCAAGTAAAACTGGAGGTACACCTAGCGAAACTCCTACTCCTAACAATGCCGCATACATCGCTGCAACGTGAGCAGTAGCACTCGCAAAGATATAATGACTAAAGAAGTAAACAATTACGATAATCGGGAAGGCATAATGCCAATCCATATCGCCCATTTTACCTTTTACTAAATCACTAAACCATCCGATGAATCCTAATTTATTTAATGAACTCGCCATCATTACCAACACTGCGAACCATACGATAGTATCCCAAGCTCCTTTTTCAGCTTTGACATCTTCCCATGTTAATACAGAAGTTAATAATAAGATAGCTAATCCGATAAATGCTGTAGTAGTAGCATCAATGCTAAATAAATCACCTGTAATCCATAATGCTAATAAAATAACGAATGTTATTAACATTAGAATCTCTGGGATAGATAACTTACCCATCTCTTTTAATTTCTCAGCTGCTACTTTAGGAGCATCACCTGTTTTCTTAAGTTCTGGTGGGAATATCTTATAAAGTACGATTGGAGTCAAAATAAAAGCAACTAATCCAGGTACAAAACCTGCAGCAGCCCATGACATCCAAGAAATATTAATCCCCATATCAGCAGCGAACTTCTGACACATAGGGTTACTTGCTGTACCTGTTAAAAACATTGAAGAAGCAATCAAGTTCATATAGTAACAATTCAATGTTAAGAATGACCCTAATTTCTTATGTGTCTCTGGTTTTGCAGCATCAGAACCGAAGTTTATTGCCATAGACTTCATGATAGGATAGATAATACCTCCCCCACGAGCTGTATTACTTGGGATAGCTGGTGCTAATACTAAATCAGCTAATCCTAATCCATATGCTAATCCTAAAGTACTTTTACCAAAAGCACGAATAAATAAAAATGCTATTCTATTTCCTAATCCTGTTTTAATAAATCCTCTGGCAATAAAGAATGAAATACCTATCAGCCAAATTACTTTATCTCCAAAACCACTTAAACTAAGGGCTATCGATTTACCTGGATCTCCAGGCGCTAATAATTGAAAGAATGCTGTTAGACCTACGGCTAACATACACATCGTTCCCATCGGTGCTGCCTTTAAGATAATACCTAAAATAGTACTAACGAAGATGGCAAATAAATGCCATGCATCTGGTGTTACTCCTTCTGGAATAGGGCAAAACCATAGAGCGATACCAACTACTGCGGTAATCGCGAGATTCTTAATATTTACTTCTTTCATATGTTTAATGTCTTAATGCTACGATTAGAATCTACATTGTAATTGTACAAAAGCTAGATTAGAATTGTACGTTTTTGAATTCTCTATGTTCTCTTTAAAGTTGTCAATCTGCATACCTATTTGTATTCTAGCTCCATAATTCTTTAAGAATTCTAAACTAAACATTGGGGTAAGTGATTGGCGAGCATTTGAATTCAACTTTGATTCTGCATCAAGATATTCATAACGACACGCAAACTCTATGGCTTGAAAATGTTTTTTACCTACTTCATATCGGATATTAGGTAAGATATAAAAACTCTTCATAATGTAATTATCTAACTTTCCAAGGCGTTTATCTGCTTCTAATTTAAAGAACGCATCGTGATTCGTTCCTTGTTTCGCTTCAGTTTGGAAGTCTAAACACCAACGATCATTGATTGGAAATTTAGCTGTTGCTTCCAGACCTACAGCATACACATTTTCTTTTTGTACTTCTCCGATACCTCCACTTACACCTACATTAAGATTGTGTTTCTTATCTAGGTTAAATAAGAATCGAGAAGAGTAATGTTTACCATCGTCAGTATCTGACTTATTCTTTCCATTTCCATTAGTTACAGAGAAACCATAACTCATAGGTACCTTACCTAGATCCACACTACCTGTAATAGCAGCTCCAACTTGAAAACTCATCCATCCATTGTTTCCAAACAGATAATAAGAATTAGAGTAGTCGATAGACTTCACAATATCTACTGGGTAAGTTTCTTCCATCCCAAACAATGGTCTAAACTGTCCTACTGTAATTTGAAAATAACGATTAACAGTATACTTTGCAAACGCGTTTTCTAAAACTCTTGTACTTACGTCCTTGTTTTTAAAATCCGCAAAGTTAACTAATGTTGTTACCTCTAAATTTTCAGTAATCTTAGCATTCATTGACACACGCATTCTTTTGATATCAAAAGAATTATTGGAATAACTAGTCTTCTCAGGTATTGATGAGTGGTGTTGTCCATCGATATCAACACCCTTTTTAAAGTTGTCTAGATATCTTGTTTGGAATACACCTCCAACCTTAAACTGAGGGTATTTCTGTGGCTCTGGGTGAAGAATAATCTTATCTTCAAAGACTTTGATTGTATCATTCCCTACCTCTTGTGCAAAGGATATAGTGGAGCAGATTAAACCTGCCCCAACTAATAATTTCATTTTTAAGCTATTACTGAGTGTGAGAGTTCTCATAGGCTTATATTTTTATTTTTTAAACTTCAAAAAGCTTGCACGATTATATTCATAATTCATACGTGCGATATTAAGAACTGAGATACCTTGAGGGCATTCTACTTCACATGCTTCTGTATTAGAACAGTGTCCGAAATCCTCAGCATCCATCTGAGAGATCATTCTCAATGCTCTTTCTTTACGCTCTTCTTGTGATTGAGGTAAGATCGCTAATTGAGTAATCTTAGCAGATGTAAATAATGCAGCACTACCATTCTTACATGTAGCCACACAAGCACCACATCCGATACAAGCTGCAGAGTCAAACGCTGCTTCTGCTGTCTCATGTGATACTGGGATAGTATTAGCTTCTGGCGCTTGACCAGTATTAACTGATACATATCCTCCCGCAGATATAATACGGTCAAATGCACTTCTATCTACTTTTAAATCCTTCTTAACAGGAAATCCTTTTGCTCTAAAAGGCTCTATCAATACAGTTTCACCATCTTTAAACTCACGCATATGTAGTTGACAAGTAGTTGTATTCTCTAATGGTCCATGTGGATTACCATTAATTACTACACCACACTGCCCACAGATACCTTCTCTACAATCGTGGTCAAACTCTACTGGCTCTTCTTTATTTACGATTAATTGCTCATTTAATGTATCCAACATCTCCAAGAAAGACATATGTGGATTCACATTTTCTAACGTATAATCAACAATTTTACCTTGTGATTTACGATTTTTTTGTCTCCATATTTTTAAATGCAGTTTCATAGACTTTCTAATTATTTGTAACTACGGATAGTTGGTTGTACGAATTCGAATTTTAACTCTTCTTTGTTTAAGATTGGTTTTTGTTCTAATGATCCTGGCCATTCCCACGCCGAGATATATTGGAAATCAGCATCATTACGTTCTGCTTCCCCTTCTTCAGTTTGGAACTCCTCTCTAAAGTGCGCTCCACAAGATTCATTTCTTGTCAAGGCATCATAGCACATTAACACTCCTATTTCTAAGTAATCTGCTACACGTCCTGCTTTCTCTAATTCAGCATTCATTGTATCATTTTCCCCAGTAACATTAACGTTTTTGTAGAATTCATCTCTTAACTTTTTAATCTCTTCAATAGCAAAAGTTAATCCTTCAGCAGTTCTAGCCAAACCACAATAATCATACAATAACTTACCAAGTTTTTTGTGGTAGTAGTCAACTGACTTATCTCCCTTGATACTTAATAATTGATCTATTTTATCTTGATTCTCTTTAATTACTTTATCGAACTCAGGGTGATCTGTAGAGATATGACCTACTCTAATTTGATCCGCTAGATAATTAGCGATTGTATATGGAGCAATGAAGTATCCATCTACAGAAGCTTGTAATAACGAGTTAGCACCTAATCTATTAGCACCATGATCAGCGAAGTTAGCCTCACCTAATGCAAATAATCCAGGAATAGTAGTCATTAATTCGTAATCTACCCATAATCCTCCCATAGAGAAGTGAGCTGCTGGTGATATCTTCATTGGTTCTTTATAGGCATCTATACCTGTAATCTTCTCATACATACGGAATAAGTTACCATACTTCTCAGCGATTTTAGGTTGTCCTTGTTCTTTAATAGCCTTAGAAAAATCCAAGTATACAGCATTTTTTAATGGTCCTACACCATGTCCAGCATCGATACGCTCTTTCGCTGCACGAGATGATATATCACGAGGAGCTAAGTTACCGAATGCAGGGTAGCGACGCTCTAAGTAGTAATCTCTTTCTTCTTCAGGGATATCATTAGCTTCTCTAGTATCATCTGCTTTTTTAGGAACCCAAATACGTCCATCATTACGCAATGACTCAGACATCAATGTCAACTTAGATTGATAATCCCCAGATTGAGGAAGTGATGTTGGGTGTATTTGTGTCCAACTTGGTGAAGCGAAGTATGCTCCTTTTTTATGTGCTCTCCAGATTGCAGATCCATTACATCCCATCGCTAATGTAGATAGGTAATAAATCTTACCAAATCCACCTGTAGCTAATACCACAGCATGTGCAGAGTGTTTCTCTATTTCTCCAGTCTCTAGGTTACGCACTACTACTCCTCTAGCTTTACCATCGATAACTACGATGTCTAGCATCTCATGAGAAGAATATAACTGTACAGATTTCTTATCTACTTGGCGCATTAGCGCTTGATAAGTACCTAATAATAATTGTTGTCCCGTTTGACCTCTAGCGTAGAATGTTCTACTAACCTGAACACCACCGAATGATCTATTGTTTAAATATCCTCCATATTCTCTACCAAAAGGAACTCCCTGAGCTACTGCTTGGTCAATCAAGTTAAGAGAACACTCTGCTAAACGATATACGTTAGCCTCACGTGCTCTAAAATCCCCTCCTTTTAATGTATCTACAAACATACGGTACACACTGTCACCATCGTTCTTATAATTCTTAGCAGCATTCACCCCTCCCTGTGCTGCTACAGAGTGCGCACGACGAGGAGTATCTTGAAAACAAAAAGCTTTTACATTATACCCCATCTCTCCTAGAGATGCACCTAATGAACTTCCTGCTAATCCAGTACCGATTACTATAACATCTAATTTCTTTCTGTTCGCAGGGTTTACTAAACGAGCAGTTTTTTTATAATTAAGCCATTTTTCTTCTAATGGTCCTTGTGGTATTTTTGCATCTAATTTCATAACTATAGATTAAGAGGGTTAGTGATGTACATAAAGACTGGCATTGCAGCAAAACCTACACAGATAATTACTGAATAAGCAACTCCAATAACGTTTACCCAACGTACGAACTTAGGGTGAAACAAACCTAATGTTCTCACTCCACTGCTAATTCCGTGGATTAAGTGGTAACATAATGCTATCATAGCAATAACATAAATCACTACTAACCATAATTGTTGGAAAGCAGTAGCTACAACAAGGTATAAATCCTTGTTACCAGCTAAATCTAATTCTGTTTGCCCAAATTTATATACATACCAAAAGTTTGCGAAGTGTAATACAATAAAGATTAAAACTATTGTACCAAGTACTCCCATGTTTCGGCTATACCATTTGCTAGCTCTACCTCTATTATCCTTTTTATAAGTACCTCCAGAAGCTTTGTTCTTAGAAGTAATTATCAAAGCATAGATAGCATGCCCTATGATAGAAGCATATAAAACATAAGAAACCATCTTTACTAATGGATTTCCTGTTAAGAAATGCGAATACGCATTAAAACTTAATCTTGCTTGTTCTGGCTCCATAAATAATTGCATATTTCCTAGACAGTGAATCAATAGGAAAAAGCAAAGAAATAATCCTGTCGCGGCCATTACAATCTTGCGTGAGAGTGTGTTCATCTTTGTAGCTTGTTTTTAATAATTAATGAATCCTTATTATCGTTATAAATATTAATCTTTTATAATATGTTAAAAGTATAACTTTAGTATACCTATAAAGCTGATATATATCAGCCCTTTTTCGCTTTTCCACACTAGCTATACACATTAACTAACATCTAAAAAACATCATACCTTTTCCGAATAATAATTTAAAATTATCAAATATTTTTAACATAATTAAGGTTCTATGAAAAAATAAATATCTTTAATAAAGTATAGAATCAGTATAAATAGTGCCAAAACTTCTACATATACAATATTTCAATTAACATAAATACAATTTTTATACCATAAACAACTATTTTAATCAATTAATTAGCATTAACAGAATAAACCAAAGTTTATATCTAGTTATTTATTATAGAATTCGAACTCATTATTCCCTAAACACTAGAAAAAACAACTATTCTCAGTAATATTCCAATTTATCCAAACTCTCTGTAAAAATACAATTCACAAAACGCGATTTTATAATAATCCTGCAACAAATAATAGAAGATGTATTTTGATGCGACAGACTGATTTTACTCACTTTAGAACTTCAAACCTAGTATCAGCATTAGCCAAAAACTACAAATAATTATATTTTATAGTTCTTTCATTAACTCTATAACCATACTATACTATGTTGAAATCACTAATTCAAACCTACTTTGTATAAATGTTTTTCGTTTATCTGTCTATCGGTGATTCAGGGTTAAATGATATTTCAACAGGTATTGGTGTTAACAAAGTATTTGTTAAAAATTTGGTATTAATCCAAAGTCATACACAAACAACAAT
>JBOFGJ010000289.1:0-2839 GCA_051649065.1 Flavobacterium sp.
CGTCCTTGCCAAAACTCTATAGATACTGGCTTAACGACAAAACCTCCCCAGTTATCAGGACGTGTAACAGTTGTCCCCCCTTCCATCTCTTGTTCTAGCTTATTGATTGCTTGTTCTAATACCTCGTGATTGGGAATTACCTCACTCTGATTAGAGACTATCGCTCCTAATCTACTCCCTAAAGGACGACTATCGAAGTAATTATCAGATTGTACAGCACTAGCTTTACTAGCGATACCTTTTATGATTACCTGACGCTCGGCTGAAGGCCAAAAGAAAGATAAACACAAATGTGGATTAGCAATAATTGCTTTTCCCTTCTCTGAGTCATAGTTGGTATAGAACACAAACCCCTCTTCATCATATGACTTTAACAGCACCACTCTAGCCTTCGGAAAACCGTCTAAACCTATTGTTGATACTGTCATGGCATTCACCTCATCCACACCTCCAAAATCCTCTATCTCATAGAACCACTTCTTAAACTGCATCATCGGATTCTCATCTACATTGCTCTCTAGCAATACGCTCTTCTCATAAGACTTTCTGTAATCACTTAAATCACTCATATCTCTATCTATTATAAGTCAAACACTTTACCATCATCTCCATTTATAACCTTACCACTAAAAACAGTTTCTGCCTCTTTCTTAAACAGGGTAATATCATTATAACGAGTAGAATAATGTCCTAATACTAACGTCTTCGCATTTGCAAGTTTAGCGATTGTCGCTGCTTGTTTAGCAGTACAGTGCTTCGTTCTTTCTGTATAATGCTCCTCTGTTTCTAAAAATGTACTCTCGTGATATAACACATCTACATCTTTAATGATAGGTACTATGGCTTCTGAGTAGTATGTATCTGAGCAGAACGCATAACTCTCCGTAGCTTCTGGCTCGTAAGTGATATCCTTATTCTCCACGACTGTTCCGTCATCTAGTGTTATATTCCCTCCGCTTTTAATCTTCTGATAGTAACATTTATCTATACCCAAGTCCTCTATTGCACCAATGCGCAACTTGCGGTCTCCAGGTTTTGTTTCAAATTTATATCCATTGGTATATACGCGATGATCTAATGGAATAGTTCTCACAATTACTTTATCATCTTCGAAGACTACTCTACTCTCTTTACTCGTTTGCTCATGAAAGAACAACTTATATCCAGAATATGCATTACCTAATTTTAATTGTAATAGCGTTACTTCTTTTATGCCTTTTGGTCCGTAGATATGCAAATCTGACTGACGGTTAAGTAACATATATGTTGAAATCAATCCTATTAAACCAAAGAAGTGATCTCCGTGTAAGTGAGAGATAAAGATGTGATTAATACGTTGAAACTTTAGTTTATGACGCCTTAATTGTACTTGTGTTCCTTCACCTGCATCGATTAAAAACATATGCCCTGCTATCTCTAAAACTTGAGAAGTAGGGTTGGTTATCGTTCGTGGTGTTGCCGCATAACAGCCTAATATAGTAAGTTTCAATGTAGTTTTATTTTATATTTTGAGCTTGTAATTTACAAAAAACGACATATTAAGTCAAAAAATAAAAGGCTTAAAATAAATTAAGCCTTTTATTTGTTTTATCTTAAAATCCCAAATCTCTTTGAATCTCATCCATTTCGATCAAATCATGTGCTTCTTGTAAAGAAGGAGCAATTACTAAATCTCCATCGAACTCGTTAAAATCTATCGACTCTATAACAATAATAAAAGACTTATTAGCCTCTTCCATATGGCTAATAGCTAAAGTTTCAAAACACTCTAAATCCTCTTCTAACACAGCATATTTAACACTAGTCAAATCTATTATTAAATTAGATTGTACAAGACTATGCTCATACTGTTCTTCTAACTTTTTAAGAAATGTTACTATATCTTCCTCGTTACTTGTAACAATAAGTGTATGCCCTTTTTCTTTTATTTTCATTGTATACGCCTTAATTTGATTAAGCGAATATAAAACGAATATGAATATAATCATAGACTAGACCAAAAATATTACGGAAATATCCGTGCATACTACACAAGTAATTTCAAACGATTAACAATATTTGATTTACTTTATTTCTATTTTAACAGTCACAGGATTTCTCTAATAAATTGTCTCAGTCAACTAGTCAAAAAAATGGTTCTAAAACAATCAAAAAAACCTTTTCTTAAGCATCTTCACCTAAAAATAATGGTGTAAAATGAGAAAACAACTCTTTTTAACCCAGAATCAGCATTAGCCAGATACTGCAAAGTATTTTTACTTCATATCACATTCATTTCTTCTAAAACCACACTATGATTAATGGATAATATCTATGAATTAGAACTGTAATCTCTTCCCTCTATTAATCCCTTACTAATAACCACTTAATTAATACTTCACTATCCGCTATACTCCACGAATGCGGATGGCGAATGTTATTCTTTTTGCGATAACCTTTATTGACTGTTGTGATTAGTTCTGCCCTCTTATTGCCTAATCGGTTTAATTCGTTGATAAAAGCAGAACCCTCCGTAGCATTCATACTTGTTAGATCTTCTCCCCTTTCTTTTATCCACCAATTGACATCCGGTTCGGTATAATATCTCAATGGAATAAGACCAAACTTCTTCACTGCTGTCTGATTAACATCTGTGAATGAATAAGGTGAGGTAGCATAATAGCTATCCAAGGCAGTCAAGGGAGTACCACCCATCTCCTTCTCTATTCTATCGAGCATATAAATACTTTCTTCACTCGCATTCTCTATGCCTGATAATCTCACCTCACGCAAACTAGAATAATAAAAACGTTCAAAGTCAAGCGGTGAATCTATTACAAAAACAGCTTTAGGCTTGCTA
>JBOFGJ010000290.1:0-1188 GCA_051649065.1 Flavobacterium sp.
ACGTGAATGTATTAATACCATGCTCTTTTAGGTCTTGTGCCAAGTATTTATAAGAGTTCGCTTTAACTCCTCCAGGGTTATTGCCATTTTTATTAGTTGGTCCTGAACCAGCTATTATAATGGCAAGTTGTTTACTATCATTATTCGCTAAGTATAGATCTCCATCTATTTCAGTATCTATTTGAACAAGGGTCTGTGCAAAGCTAAATGAAGTAGCAAAGCATAAGGTAAGTGTAGTTAATAGTTTTTTCATGATGTTGTTGTGTTGGTTGATGATTAGTATTTGTATACTATAAGTTTTGATATTATTTCTGCTAAGATAACAACAGGAATAAGTAAGAGTAGATGAGATACCTTTTTAGCATTAGTAGCATTCTTGTATCCTTTATAAAGAAGTATGCCCATCAATACTAAGGCAACTAGAGCTAGAATACCTCCTAGAGCTAACATAATCAAGTTTATTACAGGTAATTCTTTTAGAGCAAAAGGATTACTTAAGTTAGCTATTAGATAATCACTTGTCTCTTGATTATATCCTCCAATATTGGTTACTAAGGTGGTATAGATAGGTATTCTACTGATTAATGCAACATTCACTAAATCAATTATACGCGCTTTAATAGGCTGTAATAACGATAGCAAATAGAGGAATAGAGTCAGACAGACTGTATTAATTACATTGTCTAGAAGTGGTTGATACCATTGTACACTCGTTGTAACATGCATATCAATTACACCATCGAAACGACTATTTGTCATAAAAGCGATTATTGATGCAATAATCAAAATACAAGTACCTATAGAGAATAGATTTCTCTCTTGTATGATCTCAAACGGTTTAAGAATATAGTTTTTTGTCATAATGTTGGTTGGTTAATAGTTAGTTATTCTTCTTTTTGGTGTTGTTGAATGTGCGTGATGATATCATCTAGCTTATTTCTGACAGTAGGGTAACTAATATTCATCTGTAGAGCCATCTGTTTAAGGCTTCCACTACTTAGGAAGAATGCTAGGATAAATTCTTGTTCCTCTTTACTCAGCTGTAACAGCAGGGGTAAAGGGAAGTTTCCATTGACCACAGTCTGACAATGTTCACACGAGAGTTGTGTTACTTTTAGCTGACTTTCACAACTTGGGCAATGTATAGGAAGTTTAGGCTTAATTGACATATTATTTATATAAATAGAT
>JBOFGJ010000291.1:0-6165 GCA_051649065.1 Flavobacterium sp.
CTTAATCTGGGTTTAATCCTGTCATACAACTTCTATAATACAAAAAAAAGACTGTCACTTACGCAACAGTCTTATATTATTTAATTTACACTTCTTCTATTATCAACAGATTCTGTATCGATCAATTTGTTATATGGATCTATACCTACCTCCGTTGGTTTCTCATCTACTATAATCGTAAAGTCATTCTTAATATCAGTAATCTTTACTTTCTTCAGATACAACACTTTCTCTCTACTCTTATCTTTCTTATCCGTGTTATTATTATCTTGAGCAAAGATACCTATCTCAACATAATCAGCTAAAGGAAGTGATTTTATTTCCTTGTCCTTTTCTGTTTTAGCTACTAGTGTACTACTATCTGAATCAGTCTTAGAAACACCATCAGCATAGCTTTTCTCACCTTTCTCGCCAGCTCTGTACTTACTAACGATGGCATTTATCTTCACTTCGTACTTACCACTGTCAAGCTTTTTAACCTCAGCTTTCTCAATATAATTATCATATAGTGTAATGGTTTCGAACATATCTTTTACTAGATACTGAAGTGAATCTGGTGTAACTTGTTTTATGTCAGCTACTAATTCACCAGCTGTTGTATAAGGAGCATCTTGAAAGGCTACTTTCTTGATATACTCTTTTAGTGTGTTGTTTAACTTATCATCTCCTAAGTAATCACTCATAGCATAAAATACTAGAGAACCTTTATTATAATGAATATGTTGTTGGTTCTCATTATACATCAGTGCTTTTTCTTTCTTAGTTTCAAAGCCACGTCTGCTCAAATATTTATCTAAGGATTCTTTTAAGAATTTACGCATTTGACCCTTTCCATATTCTTTTTCTAAAACTTTCAAAGAACTATACTCCGCTAAACTCTCTGAAAGCATTGTTGCCCCTTGTACATTAGCCCCGATAACTTGGTGCGCCCACCATTGATGCGCTACCTCATGCGACGTAACAGAGAAAGGATAATCAACTTTGTCATCTGCCTCCTCATCTATCTTAGCTACAAAACCAATCGCTTCAGAGAATGGTATCGTATTCGCAAAAGACTGAGCGAATGTTCCCATTGTACTAGGAAATTCAATAATACGCACTTGCTTGTGTTGATAAGGACTAAACTCTTTCTCATAATAAGCTAATGACTTCTTGACACCATTTATCATACGATCCAGATTATATTCATGTCCTTTATGATAGTAGATCTCTATGTTTATATCGTTCCACTTATCTCGCTTCACCTCATATCTCGCTGAGTTAAACGCATAAAAGTTTAGCATCTTTTGATCCATCTTATAATGGAAGTAACGTCTATTTCCTTCTTTCCACTCTTTTTGCAAATATCCAGGTGCTATCGCTATCTGATCTGCAGCAGTACTAACTGTGGTTTCAAAAGTTATCCAATCTGAATCACTACTAATGTATGTATTTTGAAGTGCTTTCTTATCAGTCTGTGCTGCCATACGTTCTTTTGGTGCTAGATCATACTTCTTACGCACCTCATCATCTTCTAACTCTCCTCTTTCATCATATCCTAATGATGGGAACATACTATTATTTATAAATGTACCATTCTCGATAACAGCAGAATTATTGCGAATAAGTGTATTAGGCTTATTCTTCATCTCAAACTTAAACATTAACTTCTCTCCTGATGCTAACGGTTTATCAAGTTTATAAATTCTAACACTATGTACAGTATCATTCAACACTTCCTTAGCCCCCTCGATAGTGATTATATTTAGATAAGTATTTGTATAGTTAACAAATAGACTATCTACAGCACCTACATTCTTATTCTCTAGTGTGAATTGTCCTTTAGCAGAAAAATCTCTCGTATAAGGATATAAGTCTACATCCACCTTAATATCTGTGATACGAGGTAAAAGCATGTTCTCATACTTCTTATAGGTCTTCTCATACTCCACAGTCTGTAGTTCCCCTTCTTTATCTGAAGTATATACATTAAGTACTGTATTCTCATAGTATAAATATCCTCCTAAACTAAAGAAAGCAACAGCAAATATTACAGTAGGAATAACAATCACACTAGTAGCTCGCTGTTTAGCAAAATAAAATCGTTCCTTTATATTACTTACAATACCTCTTCTCCAGAACAACAGACTCAATCCACTTAAAGAGCAAATATATAAAATCCAATAGAATGCATATACGAAATATCTACCTACCTCACTGCCGAAGCCATTCATATCAGAATATCGTGGACTTGGTAATTTATTAAAGAAGAATATACGTTGCTCTATTCCAATTTTCGAAAGTTGGTTACCAAATAAGAAAAATACAAATAGTACAAAGAAACCAACTAAGTAATTTCTGAAGTATGTCTGCACTGCTATTGATAATCCTGCCCAGATGATATACCATATCCAGCTAAATCCTATTAACTGTTTTAAATAAAGTCCTATCTCAAATTGATAATATCCATTAAAAATCTGAACAGCTATACCACCAATTATGATAACTAACAACAACAGTAACTGAACTGTTATTAGTGCTAAAAATTTAGAGACAAAGAATACATAATTAGGTGTTGGCGTTGCATCTATCAATAGATTCATATTTGCTAACTTACCTCTGTGAACAAGTAATCCCGCTCCTAAAAAGGTGATAATTATAATAACAAACTGAAACGTAGAACCTGGTATCTCAAGCATCACTCGTGTTACAGGATATATAGTAGTTCCGTATAATGACGTTGCAGAAGAAGCGACTAAAAGCATCATTAATACCCCTAGTCCTACTAATACCATAAACACTTTATTCTTCGCTAAATATTTAATCTCCCCGAGAGCAAAACTAAAGATATTATTCCACTGTGTTTTTAAAGAGAAGTCATACCCTACTTTAGGTAACTCTATACGTGTTAATCCACCAAAGTTATTCTTGGTCAAACGCTCTCCTTTTTTAGCTTTTCTACCAAAAGTAATTGGTTGTTGTGTGAAAGAGAACATCTTCCCTAATCCCAATAAGAACAATAATGATACTCCTAACCAAATCAAACGATTCCATAAATACCACTTCTCTATTGGTAGATTATTCATATTCATCTCATCGATAGTCCAGTATTCAGTATAATACCTTAATGCAGAGCTTCCTGATGGTTCTAATAAAGCTACTAATTCTTTGTTGTCTAAGTCATGTCCTAATCCTGATAATATACCTTGGATAACTAATAAGATAACCATAGATACAAATCCTATATATACACTTCTAGATAATGTTACGACAACAAATACAATACTACCAAAGAATAACATATTAGGTATAATAGCGAATATGTAAACTTGTGCATAGTTCCAAAATGTATTAGGTCCTATCAATAATCCGTTAGTCCATGGTAATAGAGTCGCCACATAAATACCAAATCCAATCATCACACTAATTAATAGTGTCACAAGAAATGAGCTTAAAAACTTACCTGCTAAATACTCTACTTTAGAGAAAGGGTAAGAGAATAAGATGTGATGTACATCATATCGAAAGTCTCTATAAATAGACGCTCCTATAATAGATGGAAACATAAAATATAACAGATTATTAAAGCCTTCTATTATATTAGTCAACATATAAGGTGAGTTATACTTCGTTAACGATGTAGAAGATACTTGAACAAAATCAAATACCCCTGCTAAACTCGCCATCGTTAAAAAGCCTAAGGCAAAGAATAATCCTAGGTATAAGTAAAACACCCAGTTCTTTAACCATCGCTTTAGTTCAAATGAAAAAATAGTTCCAAACATTGTTTATCCGTTTTTAAGTGCAACAAAATAAACATCTTCTAAATTTGGTTTTACTTGTACAAAACCAGCCTCTACAAGAGGGACTTCTGAATACGCTCTTATATTCAGTTTATTCTCTTGATTATATTTCCCTGATAGAATAGTCAATTCTTTATTTAATTCCTCCGCTACTTCACGAGTAGTCTCTCTTGTCCATATTTTCCCTTCCAGCTTTTGTTCTGCTTCTTTAGGTGTACTGCGTTCTAATAAGTTCCCTCCGTTTAAGATAGCCATCTCGTGACATAATTCATTCACGTCATCTACGATATGGGTAGAGAATATTACAGTATTGTTATTTCCTATTTCTCTTAGTACATTTAAGAATCGATGTCTCTCTGCTGGATCTAGTCCTGCTGTTGGCTCATCTACGATGATCAACTTAGGATCATTTAATAGCAACTGAGCAATACCAAAACGTTGTTTCATTCCTCCTGAATATCCACTCACACTTTTGCGACGTACCTCATATAGGTTAGTTACTTCTAATACTTTAGTAACAATCTCATTGCGTTCAGAAGCCTTAGATATTCCCTTTAAACGAGCAAAATAATGTAATAAGTCCAGAGCTGACATATTAGGATATACTCCAAAATCTTGAGGTAAATATCCTAAGATTTTTCTAAACTCATTCTGTTGTTCTAGTATATTAATATCCCCAAAGTGGATAGTTCCACTATCAGGTTTTTGTAAAGTAGCGATAGTACGCATTAAAGAAGATTTACCTGCACCATTAGGTCCTAATAGCCCAAACATTCCAGACCCAATCTCCAAGTTAAGATTATCGATAGCCTTAACACCATTCTTATAAGTCTTGTTTAAATTTTCAATAACTAATTTCATAATACTAATTTTGGTTTATATATAAGTAGTGATTTAGTTAATAATGTTACAGTTATATTCCACACTTTTAAAATATAAGCACTAAAACCCCTTCTCATATTAGTAAAATCTATATATTTTTGACCTAATCAATTACTGCATCTTTATTAATCCATTACATTTACATTTTTAAAATCTACAACATTTTATGTTACAAAATATACTGGGAATTAAGAACAATAATATCCTGATTCAAAATGAAATATTAGCAGGTCTAACAGTTGCTATGACTATGATACCAGAGTCATTATCTTTTGCGATATTAGCGGGATTACACCCCTTGACAGGACTTTATGCAGCATTCTTAATGGGAATTGTAACGGCCATTTTTGGAGGCAGACCAGGTATGGTATCAGGAGGAGCAGGTGCTACTATTATTGTGATGATATCTCTGATAGCGATGTATGGAATTGAGTATCTATTTGCAGCTGTAATACTAGCGGGTATCATTCAGATACTTGTAGGTATTCTTAAACTAGGAAGATTTGTTCGTTTTATTCCACAACCTGTCATGTATGGATTCTTAAATGGATTAGCTGTAGTCATCTTCTTTGCACAGATTTCTCAATTTAAAATAAATGTAGATGGCATTGGCACTTGGCTGACAGGTATACCATTATATATGATGATAGGTCTTACAGTACTTACAATATTAGTTGTAACTCTGTTTCCTAAAATAACAAAGAAAGTACCTGCCACACTTATTGCTATCATTATAACTACTGCAGTCGTATTCTTCTTTCAACTTGATACACGTAAAGTAATGGATATTGCCCATATTAGTGGTAATTTGCCTAGTTTTCATATTCCTACATTGCCTTTTACATTAGAAACGATACAAATCATACTGCCATTCTCTCTAGTTATGGCAGGAGTAGGATTAGTAGAATCTCTGCTAACCCTAAGTATAGTAGATGAAATCACAAATACAAAAGGCAATACTAATAAAGAATCTATCGCTCAGGGTATCGCTAATATTACCAACGGATTCTTTGGTGGTATGGGAGGGTGTGCTATGATTGCACAGACTTTAGTCAATCTAGATGCAGGAGCGAGAAGTAGAATAGCCGCTATTATAGGCTCTCTAACTATATTAGTCATCATTTTAGTAGGTGCGCCTGTGATTGAGCAGATACCATTAGCAGCACTAGTTGGGGTAATGATAATAGTCTCTATTACTACATTTAAGTGGGTTTCTTTTCAGTTAGTCCTGCGTATGCCTAAGGCAGATGTCTTCGTCTTGTTTCTTGTTACAGCTGTTATTATTGTTACACATAACTTAGCTTTAGCAGTACTAATAGGCGTGATTGTATCAGCACTTGTCTTTGCCTGGGACAATGCTATACGCATCCGTGCTCGCAAATCTTTTGATACGAATGGAAACAAAGTATATGCTATCTATGGTCCCTTGTTCTTTGGGAGTATTACTACCTTTACAGAGAAGTTCACTCCTCATAAGGATACCCCTATTATCACTATTGAC
>JBOFGJ010000292.1:0-1441 GCA_051649065.1 Flavobacterium sp.
AATCAGAGATAAAAATCCACAAAGTCCCTGGACTGGTAATATAGAATCAATGAAGTCAAGAGGTATATTCGTTAACTTCACATTTCACTAAGAAATATATAAATACATATAAACTAAAAGTAATTATGCAAAATAGCTCTGAATTTATGAAAGGACTGAGTTTAAAATAGTCCTATAGACTGTTATAAAACGAAGAGTCAGCAGTAGCAAGGCATGTAGTATGGTTTTAGAAGAAATGAAAGAGATATGAAGTAGAAATACTTTGCAGTATTTGGCTAATGCTTAATCTGGGTTAAATCATAACTCCTAAAAATAAAAAAAAAATAGACACCTTACTTAGATACCTACTTTGACCCGAACTAATGATGGAATAATGATAGTAGTATGATAGCATAATGATCGCATCAAAATAGGCCTAAACTATGCGACCATTATGCAATCACTATGCGACCATTATGCGACCATTGTCATTTTTTTTGCAAAAAATCACTAGATTTTAGATCTATAAAGACTTAATCTGCGTCATACCTCCTAATAAAAAATGTGTTTACTCACCACAGATAATTCCTGTAATGAATAAACACATTTTTTAGTACTTCTTAATAAGAAATTATCTAGCTAACGTGAGTTTTAAAAATTATGTCTTCTAAATTCGCTCAAGACTATCGATGCAGCCATCGCGACATTCAGGCTTTCTGTTTGTTGTAAATTTCCATAACGCGGTATAGCAATCTTCTCTGTTACCAGCTCCTCGATCCCTTTAGAGATACCATTAGCTTCATTTCCCATCACTATAATACCTTTATTAACTATACTCTTCTGATAAATATTCTCACCGTCCATAAATGTACCATATACTGGCACTTCTCCACCATCACGTATTAACATAGGTAAATCTCCATAGACAATATTAACTCTAGAGATAGATCCCATCGTCGCCTGTACTACTTTTGGGTTGTAAACATCCACAGTTTCGTTAGTGCATATAATACTCTTTATACCAAACCAATCACATAGTCTAATAATAGTCCCTAAGTTTCCAGGATCGCGAATATCATCTAATGCCACTATCAGATCACTATAATCTACTTGTTGCTCATTTGCACACTTAAATATGGCTAGGCAATTAGAGATAGTACTCAAGGCAGACATCTTATTTAGATCATCCTTACTCACTAATGTAATCTGTGAAGATGGCACACCAAAATCAAGCTCTTCAGTGCAATAGATATGCTGTAAAACCAAAGAAGATTTCACTAATTCACTAATTACTTTAACCCCCTCTGCAATAAAAAGTTGATGCTCTTTTCTATATTTTTTTTGATGTAAACTCTTAATTAATTTGATTTGGTTTTTCGTAACCATAAAAAACTGTATTTTTGACTGATAATTGACTATACTACTTTGAGCAGATTTTTACCAAAAATACTACTAATTCTAT
>JBOFGJ010000293.1:0-3745 GCA_051649065.1 Flavobacterium sp.
ATACGGCTGATAGAAGTGTGGAGGCTCTGGATACAGCACTTAGACGTCGTTTTACCTTCGAAGAGATGATGCCTAATTATGATGTGATCGAGAAAGAGAACAACTTTGGAATTAATCTGAACGAATTATTAAGAACGATTAATAGCCGTATAGAGGTGTTGTTAGATAGGGATCATTTGATAGGTCATAGTTACTTTTTAAATGTGGACTCTCTTGAAACTTTACAATCGAGATTTATGAACAACATCATCCCGCTGCTGCAAGAGTATTTCTATGGAGATTATGGCAAAATAGGATTGGTACTTGGTGAGGGATTTGTGAAACAGAGTAAAGATGAGAAGGTTACTTTTGCTAAGTTTACTTATGACGGGGATCATGAATTTTATAGTGAGAAAATAGTCTATACTTTAGAAAATAAATTGGAAGAAGGAGAGTTTAGGGAAGCTATAGATAAGTTATTGGGAATAAATATGATCTATTATTCGTAACTTAGGGTGGTAGAACAAACCTATAGAGGATTATGATTGAAAATCAACATATAGAGTTTAAACAGAAGATTACTCCTGAATTAGAGAAAGAAGTTGTAGCTTTTCTAAATTCTAAGGAAGGAGGAGTGATTTATATCGGTATTGATAAGAAGGGAAATGTTGTTGGTTTAGGAGATATTGATCAAGAGCAATTAATTATTAAAGATCGTTTAAAAACTAATATTCTGCCATCTTGTTTAGGTTTGTTTGATATCGTTGTAGAGAAGAGAGAAGCAGTAGATATTCTTAAAATTATTGTAGCAGGAGGGTATGAAAAACCTTATTATATAAGGAAATATGGGCTTTCTGAAAAAGGAGCATTTATTCGTATTGGAAGTTCTGCTGAGCCAATGCCTATAAGACAAATTGAACAACTGTTTAGTAAAAGAATACAGAACTCTATAGGTAGAATAACGTCACCGAGAAAGGATTTGACCTTCGAACAGTTACGTATTTATTATCAGTCTTTAGGTAAAACACTAAATGAACAGTTTGCACGTAATTTAGAGCTTATAAATGAGGATGATCATTATAACTATGTAGCCTATTTGATGAGCGATAGAAATAATGTGTCCATTAAGGTAGCTAAGTATAATGGACTAGATAGAATAGATTTGAAAGAAAGTAATGAATATGGTTATGAGAACCTAATAAAAGCAACAAAGCAGGTGCTAGATAAACTAAACCTAGAGAATAGAACACTGACAAAGATTACTGCGAAAGAACGAGAAGAAAAGAGATTATGGTATCCAATAGCTCTTCGAGAAGCTATTATCAATGCTTTTGTACACAATGATTATACAAAGGAAGTGGCGCCTAAGGTTGAGATATTTGATGATCGATTAGAAATCACGTCTTATGGAGGCCTTCCTGAAGGTTTGTCTCAAGAGGAGTTTTTTGAAGGATTTTCTATTCCGAGAAATAAGGAACTGATGCGGATTTTTAAGGATTTAGAATTGGTAGAACAGTTGGGGTCTGGCGTACCGAGAATATTACAGTTTTATGAGAAAGAGTGTTTTGTCTTTTCAGATAACTTTCTAAGAATTGTTTTTTATTCTACTGTAAAGAGAACCCCGCAAGTCACCCCGCAAGTCACCCCGCAAGTCACCCCGCAAGTAATAGATTTGATTAAATCAATGACTGGAATACATACAAGAGGTGAACTTCAGGAAATGTTAGGATTATTAGATAGGGAGCATTTTAGAAAGAATTATATGCAACCTGCAATAGAATATGATTTTGTAGCTTTAACTATACCTGATAAACCAACAAGTAGCAATCAACAATATTACCTGACTGATAAAGGAAAGGATTACCTTGACTTTTTAGAAAGTTAAAATACGAAGTAAGTGAGTAAACTAAAGATTACAGTTTTTGAACATAATACACTAAGAATAGGGGATGTGATATCTAAGAATAGAGTGTTTGAAGAGAAACATTTGACTTTATTAGAAGCATTCTATGGAACACAAGGTGTTCCTTATTATTCTTTAATTCACAAAGGAGTGAAGTTTAACCAATATGTAGGGGTGCTACAGTTGGGTAACTTGACTATCGAGGTATTGCCTAAAGTGGATAATAATGAAGAAAAAGAGGATACTTGGCGTAAATTGTTGATTAATATGATTTGGCGTGTAGGTACTTTTACTACTCATGCTCCTACGTCAAGTGCCTTATCGTTAAAGTCAAATGCTATCTTAGATGTTTATATCGCGATGTACCTACAAGAGGTAAAGCGTTTAGTTCATCAAGGTTTAATAAAGAAATATAGAGCACAAGAAGGGAATACTTTAGCTCTTAAGGGAAGTTTAGTGTTTAGTAAACACATTCAACAGAACTTGGTGCATCAAGAGCGTTTTTATACTCGCCATAGTGTATATGATGAACAGCATCTATTACATCAGGTATTGTATAAGACATTGAGGTTATTAAAACGCATTAATGTAAATACAACACTGGATAGCGAGATTAATCAATTGCTGTTTAGTTTTCCTGAAATGGAAGATATCAAGGTATCTGAGAGTACTTTTGACAAGATATTGATTAATAGAAAGACCGCTTCTTACGAAACAGCGTTAGGTATAGCTAAATTATTACTTCTAAATTATCACCCTGATATTAGAGGAGGGAGTAGTGATGTGTTGGCTTTGTTGTTTGATATGAATGCACTGTGGGAACGCTTTGTTTTTGTGACTTTGAGAAAACATTTAAAAGCATCTCATGAAGTGAAAGAACAGGTCAAAAGAGACTTTTGGCTTTCTCACACAGAGACAAACCGAAGTGTGAAGATGTTTGCGGATATTGTGATAACAGAAAAAGGGGAAGAATCAAGAGTCTTTGTGATTGATACGAAATGGAAGAATCTAGATGGGAAGCCGTATCCTTCTGTAGAGGACTTGAGACAGATGTATGTATATCACCACTTCTACAAGGCGGATAAGGTAGCATTAGTCTATCCAAGTCAAAAATATAATGAGCATAAAGGAAAATACCTGAATAGTCAAGATAATATGTGTTATTTGATTCATCTTGGGGTGAAAGATACTATCACTGATTTTGAAGAGCAGGTTGTTCATGTTGTTAAGGAATGGTTTACAGCCATGGATTCGGAAATCTGCGATAACTAGAAAACACAAAGTCAAGATACTATTGCGTAGCTGATAAAGAGGATAAGTGTTACGGATTCGGAAATCTGTGATAATGTATTTATATGATTGTATAAAAAGTATCTACAGTATATTAAAAAAAATGTAACTTACGGTTGCTATGTTGCAGATTAATAGATTGTTATTTGATAGTGGTAATCTGTATTTAAGGGATGTCTGATAAATGTGTTATAGCAGAGAATAAAGTATAATCTATTGAAAATAAAATCACAACTATGAGTAGTGATATGCAAAATATAAACGAGAGCTTGTTTGAGCAAATTAGACAGATTGACAAGGCAGGTAATGAATATTGGAGCGCACGCGATTTAGTAAAAATATTAGAGTATTCTGAGTACTAGTATTTTCTTCCTGTAGTAGGAAGGGCTAAATAATAGAAAGCCCATTTGGTATAAAGTTGGCTTTATTTTTATAGTAAGCTACGAAGTCAAGAGTATTAGGTATTTACAGTATCCTATCATCCTAATTATGACAGTTGTGTATAGTTAGTGTGAACTAGAAATACAAGATTAGGGGATGCTATAAATTATAGCAATATGCTGGTTTTACTAT